>DASQAS010000057.1:0-25824 GCA_035635635.1 Myxococcales bacterium
CTTCACGAGGAAGGCCACCTCCAAGGCGAGGTTCGTCTTCTCCGATGGCGCGGGGATGCGCGCCGCGATCGATCAGGCGGTAAAGACCGGAGAGCCGGTCGTCTTCACCGCCCGATCGATCGGGACGCAGCGCGACGGCACACAGATCGCCGAGTTCGCCGTGGAGTGGAGCTTCAAGAAGCGCAGCTAGCCTGGTAGGTCATCGCCAAGGCTCGCGACCGGGAGCGCACCGTGCGCAGCCTCTCCGGTCCGAACGCTTGACGTTTGCGGGTCAGGTTTCCGCGGACTCGCCTCGTCTGCGCGACATCCGCTCCACTCCTTCGCGCAGCGCGTCCTTCGTCCGATCCATCACCGCCGCCACCGTCCCCGCCAGTAGATTCCCCGGCGGCTCGTCGGGAGCCCGGGGATGTGGCCGGGTGGGCGCGAGCTTCTTCGCCTTCTCGATCCGGTCTCCGAGCTCGGCCAGCATCTGCTTGTCCAGGAGGCGCCGCACCTTGGGGAACAGCTCGCCCTGCTCCTCCTCGACGTGATGCCGCACGCTCTCCATCAGCACCTTGACCTTGGCGTCGTAGCGCTCGTCCTCCGGCTTCATCTTCTCCAACTCGGAGAGCGTCCACTTCACCACGTGGTGCTGCTCGAGCGACTCGAGCACCGTGCCGGCGGCCTCCCTCAGGGCGCGGGTCTGCGCCTTCAGCGCCGCCGTCCGGACCACCGGGTAGAAGAGCATCTCCTCCACGGCGGAGTGGATCGCGACCTCGCGGATGATGTTCGTCACGATCTTCTGCTTCGACTTCTGCGCGCGCTCGGTCAGCTTCTCGAACTGCTTGAAGAGCCGCTCGACTTCCTGGTGGTCGCGCGTCAACAACGCGATGGCGTCCATTCATGAACCTCCTCACGCGCACAGTGTGCATCCGGAGGCCGGCGCGCTCGCCCGACCACGGGTCGCGCGCCGATCGGCAAGCCGGTTCAGCCGTGACGGGGAGGCTCGTCCTCGCCTCCCGGCTCGGGGAGCGGCCGGCGGATCGTGCGGTAGGGCTGGACTCCGGCGAGCTGATCCGCAGGGAGCCGGTCGCGCGCCTGGGCGACCGTGAGGTTCGTGCGCGGCAGGACCAGCGCCGGCGCGATTTCCGCCAGAGGCACCAGGGCGAACGCGCGGCCCTGCAGCAGCGGATGCGGGATCTGCAGCCCCGTCTCCTCGACCAGCCGGTCGCCGTACAGCAACAGATCCAGATCGATCTCGCGCGATCCCCACCGCTCCCGCCGGATCCGGCCCATCTGCTCCTCGATCGCCTGCAGGAGCTGGAGCGTTGCGCGCGGGGAGAGGAGCGTCCCGATCTGCACGACCGCGTTCAGGTAGCGCGGCTGGGGAGGCCCGATCGGCTCGCTCTCGTAGGCGAGGGAGACGCGGCGCAGCGCGAAGCCGGCTTCACGCGAGAGCAGCCCGACCGCGGTGGAGAGGTTTCCCAGCCGGTCGCCCAGATTCGAGCCGAGGCCGACGAACGCCTCGTTCATGGCACGGCCTCCTGCAGGAACTTCTCCAGCATCCGGTGGGCGCGCTCCAGCGCCGGCTCGGGGCAGCTCTCGCCGCGCTGGTGCGCCTGCGCCTGCTCCCCCGGACCGAAGTTGGCGGCGGGAACGCCCAGCTGCGCGAGCTGGGCGACGTCGGTCCAGGCCTGCTTGGCCTCGATCGGCGCGGCGGTCACCGCGCGGAACTCCTGCAGCAGCGGGTTGTCGAGGATCACCGGGCCGCTGGGCGCGCGGTCGGTCACCGTGGCGGTCGCGCCGAACTGGCGCGCGAGCGCCGTCACTTCGCGCTCCGCGTCCTCCAGGGTGCGGCTAGGGGCGAATCGAGAGTTCAGGTTCAGCTCGCATCGGGCCGGAACCACGTTGCGGCCGGTGAAACCTTCGATGCGCGTCACCGACATCACTTCACGGTAGAGCAGCTCCCCGATGAAGACCTCCCGCGGGACTTGCGCCGCGAGGTGAGAGAGCAGCTTGCCGGCCTTGTGGATCGCGTTCTCGCCCTGCCAGGGCCGGGCGGAGTGGGCGCTGCGGCCCTCGAAGGCGAGCGTGGCGTGCATCGAGCCGCAGCAGCCGAGCTGCAGGACGAGGTCGGTAGGCTCGAGGCAGAGCGCAAGCGACGCGTTCTTCAGATCCGGGCGCGCGGCGAGGATCGGAAGCAGGCCGTTCTGCGCGATGGGTCCTTCCTCGCGATCGTAGAAAAGCAGGGCCAGGTCCACCGGCAGGGCGCTGCGATCGAGCCGCTGCCAGAGCTCGATCATCACGGCCAGGGCGCCCTTCATGTCGCTGGCTCCGCGGCCGTAGACGCGGCCGTTCTCGCGGCGGGCGGGAAAGTCGCCCTCTTGCAGGGGGACCGTGTCGAGGTGTCCGGCCAGCAGCACCGCGGGGCGCGACCCTTGGAGCTCGCCGCACACGACCCCGTTGCCGACCCGCTGCCCGCCGGTCTCGCGCGCCACGTACGCGGCGATCTCCGCCTCCTGCCCGACCGGGCTGCGGATCTCGCAGAGCCGGAGCGTGCGCTCCGCCAGATCCATCAGACTGGCACCCCGAAATCGCGCAGCGCCGAGTTCAGCGAGGTCTTGCGATCCGTGCTCGCCTTCCGCGTGCCGATGATCAGCGCGCACGGCGTCAGGTATTCGCCTGCGGGAAACCGCCGCGGGCGCATGCCCGGGATCACCACGCTGCGCGCCGGGATGGTGCCCTTGAGCTGCTTCTCGCTCTCGCCGGTCACGTCGAAGATCGGCGTGGTCGCGGTGAGGACCACGCCGGCGCCGAGCACCGCCTCCTCCTCCACCAGCACGCCCTCCACCACGACGCAGCGGCTGCCGATGAAGGCGCCGTCCTCGATGATCACCGGCCTCGCCCCGGGCGGCTCGAGCACGCCGCCGAGCCCCACCCCTCCGGAGAGGTGGACGCCGCGTCCGACTTGCGCGCAGGAGCCGACCGTGGCCCAGGTGTCCACCATGCTGCCCGCGCCGACCCGGGCGCCGATGTTCACGTAGCCAGGCATCACGATCGCGCCCTTCTCCACGTGCGCGCCGTACCGCACCACGCCGGGCGGGACCACCCGGAACTCGCCGAGCTGCTGCTTGGGCGGGATCTTGTCGAAGAACCTGAGATCCCCGGCCTGGTAGACCTCGCTCTGCGCGAGTTGGAAGAAGAGGTTGATGGCCTGCTGGATGAAGCCGTGGATGGTCCAGCCCTGCGGTCCCTTCTCGGCCACGCGCAGCGTGCCCTGGTCGAGGCGGTAGATCACCTCGCGCACGGCGTTGGCGTGGCTGGCCAGCGCCGAGCCGTCGCGGACGGCCGCGCCGACCGCCTCGCGCAGCGCATCCGGGGAGGCCTCGGGCAGCCTCAGCTCTGCCGCTGCAGGGTTCTGCATCGCTCCAAGGGTAACACGGTCACGCCGGCCAGACCGCGACGGCGGCGCGGCAGTCCTCGAGGGTCGGGACCATCGCCAACCGGATGAACCCGGCCCCTTCCGCGCCGAATACCGAGCCGGCCACCACCAGGATGTTGCGCTCCGCGAGACGCGCAGCGTAGCTCTCGCTGGTCTCGCCCCGCGGGACCCGGACCCAGAGATAGAACGCGCCCTCACCGCCCACGGCCAGCCCGAGCTTGCGCAGTTGCGCGAGCAGCACCTGCCGCTTGGCCGCGAACACGCCGCGGCGCTCTGCCACGTGTGCGTCGTCGCTCCAGGCCGCGATCGCCGCCTGCTGGATGAAGCTCTGCGAAGCGACGCCGAAGTTGGCCCTCGCCTCGCGCAGCCAGCGGATCACCTCTGGATCGCCGGCGATGAAGCCGCTGCGGTATCCGGTCATGCCGCTGCGCTTGGAGAGGCTGTGGATGGCGATCAGGTTCTGGCGCGAGATCTGGAGACCCGAGTGCGGAGGATCGTCGACGTAGAGATCGACGTAGGGCTCGTCGCAGACGACCAGGAAGCCGTGCTCCTTCGCCAGCCGCGCCAGTTGCTCGTGGTAGGCGCGGGTCGCGCCGGCGCCGGTCGGGTTGTGCGGGTAGCAGTCGAACCAGAGGCTGGTCTTGCGGAAGTCGACGGCCGGGATCGCGTCCAGGTCGGGCAGGAAGCCGCGCTCGGCGCGCAGCGGATACGTGCGGGGAGCGGCCCCCGCGAAGAGGATCGCGCGCTCGTACACGGGGTAGGCCGGGTCCGGGTACCAGCAGATCGGCCGGTCCGGCGACACGGCGCAGAGCGGCAGGTGGAAGAGCGCCTCCTTCGCACCCGCGCAGGGGAGGATCTCGGCGTCCGGGTCCAGCGCGAGGCCGAAGCGGCGTTTCAGATAACCCGCCGCGGCCTTGCGCAGCGCGGGGGATCCCGAGATCGAGGGGTACTGCGAGACCTCGGGCACCGCGTCGCGCAGCGCCTTGCGGATGAACTCCGGCGTGGGCTCGCGCGGATCGCCGATCCCGAAGTCGTAGACCGGCTTCCCGGAACGAATCGCGAGCTCCCGCTGCGCGTTCGCCTTCTCCTGCATGTACCCCGCCAGGCGGGCGAGAAGCGGATTCACTCGGCGCGGACCTCGTTGCGCAGCACTCCCACGCCTTCGACCTCCACCTCCACCACGTCGCCGGCCCGGATGGGCCCGACGCCCGCGGGCGTGCCGGTGGTCACGACGTCGCCAGGCTCCAGCGTCATCCCGGCGCAGATGAACGAGAGCAGCATCGGTAGCGGGAACACCTGGTCCTTGGTGCGGCCGTCCTGCTTCACCGCGCCGTTGACGCGGCACTGCACGCGCAGGTTCGACCAGTCCAGCCCGACCGTCACCCACGGGCCCACCGGGCAGAAGGTGTCGAAGCCCTTCGCGCGCGTCCATTGCACCTCGCGCCGCTGGATGTCGCGGGCGGTGACGTCGTTGAGGCAGGTGACGCCGGCCACCGCGTTCGCGCATTCCTTCTCGGATGCGCGGCGCAGGCGCTTGCCGATCACCACGGCCAGCTCGGACTCGTGGTGCACCTCGCGGGAGACCGACTGGGGCGGCACCACGATGGGCTGGCCGTGCCCGATCAGCGCGCTGGTCGGCTTGATCAACAGCAGCGGCTCCTTGGGCACCTCGCTGGCCAGCTCCTTGGCGTGGTCGACGTAGTTCTTCCCCACGCCGACGATCTTGCGGGCGAGACCCCACGGCAAGAGCTTCACGTCGGCGAGCTTGCGGCGAACGCCCAGCCGCCGGCCGCCCTGCAGCATGGTGTCGAGCCCCGAGATCTCCTCCACCTCGTCGCCCTGCACGACGCCTTCGAGGATCTCTCCGCCGTCACCCAGATAGCGCGCGATCTGAATCATGTCCGTAGCCCAAGCACGTCCTGCATGTCGTAGAACCCCGCCTTCCTGCCCGACACCCATCGCGCGGCCCGAACCGCGCCCCGGGCGAAGTTGTCGCGGCTCGCCGCCCGGTGGGTCAATTCCAGCCGCTCTCCATCCGCGAGGAAGTGGACGGTGTGGTCGCCCACCACGTCGCCGCCCCGCACGGCGGACACGCCGATGGTGCCGCTCTTTCGCGGCCCCGTGTCGCCGTGGCGGCCGTAGACGTACGGGTCCTTTGCCTTCAGCCCCAGGGCATCGGCCGCAACCTCGGCGAGCCGCAGCGCGGTTCCGCTGGGCGCGTCCCGCTTCATCCGGTGGTGCGCCTCCACGATCTCGATGTCGTACGCGTCGCCCAGGGCCCGGGCGGCGTCCGCCACCAGACGGAAGAGGACGTTCACGCCGGCGCTCATGTTGGGCGCGAGCAAGAGCGGGATCCGCCGGGACGCGGCGCGCAGCGCCTTCGTCTGGTCGTCGTTCAGCCCGGTGGTGCCGATCACCAGGGCGATGCCGCGATCCGCGCAGACCGCGGCGTGGTGGACCGAGGCGGCGGGAGCGGTGAAGTCGATCACCACGTCCGCCCCTTTCTCGAGCGCCTGCTCGATCCCGGGAGCGATCGGGATGCCGCAGACCTCGCGCCCCACCAGATCGCTGCCGGTCCGCTCGAACGCCCCGGTCACCGTGAAGTCCTTCTCCTCGCGCACCGCGGCGAGGATCCGGGACCCCATCTTCCCGGCGGCTCCGGCGATCACCGTCCGGATCACGTGAGGCCGCCGAACTCGCGCAGCGCCGCGTCCACCCTGGACGCCCCGACCTCCGAGATGGGCACCAGCGGCAAGCGCAGCTCCGGCGCGATCTTCCCCATCCGGAACAACGCGTGCTTCACCGGCAGGGGGTTGGTCTCGCAGAACATCGCCCTGACCAGGCCGGAGAACCGCGTCTGCGCGCGCTGCGCCTTGGGCAAGTCGCCGGCGAAGAACGCGTCGCAAAGGCCCGCCATCTCGGCGGGCGCGATGTTCGCCACCACGCTGATCACGCCGTGGCCGCCCGACGCCAGCGTCGGCAGCGTGAACATGTCGTCGCCGGCGACGATGGCGAAGTCCGGCGGGACGCCGGCGGCCTGGATCTCCGCAATCCGGACCACGTTGCCGCTGGCTTCCTTGATCCCGACGATGCCGGGGACCTTCGCGCACCGCGCGACCGTGTCGGCCAGCATGTCGACCGAGGTGCGGCTGGGGACGTTGTAGAGCACCACCGGGAGGCCGCCCTGCTTCGCCACCGCCTCGAAGTGGCGGAAGAGCCCCTCGGGCGTCGGCTTGTTGTAGTAGGGCGTGACGACCAGGGCCGCGTCCGCGCCGGCCTCCTTCGCCTGCTTGACGTTCTCGATGGTGCGCCGGGTGTCGTTGCTGCCGCAGCCCGCGATCACCGGAACGCGCCCGCGCGCCTCTTCCACGCAGGCGCGGATCACCTGGTAGCTCTCGTTGGGCTGGAGCGTGGCGCCCTCGCCGGTGGTGCCGCAGGGCACGAGCCCGTCGGTGCCCTTTTCGATCTGCCAGCGCGCCAGGGCGCGCAGCGCGGGCTCGTCCACCGCGCCGTTCCGGAACGGCGTCACCAGGGCAACCATGGAACCGCGCAGCCCTTTCATGGCTTGCTCCCTTGCGGCGACTCGCCGCGGATCAGGTCCTTATAACTCTCCCGCGCCCGGATGATGCGAAAGGCCCGGCCGTCCACCAGGACCTCGGCCGGCCGGGGTCTCGCGTTGTACTGGGAGGCCATCGCCATCCCGTAGGCCCCGGCCGTCCGGATGGCCACCAGATCGCCCGCGGCCAGGGGCGGAAGGGGCCGCCGGCGGGCCAGCACGTCGGCACTCTCGCAGACCGGACCCACCACGTCGACCCGCTCCGTTCCACGCCTCGGACGGCCCACCGGCTCGACCTCGTGGTGCGCGCCGTAAAGGGCCGGACGCAGGAGGTCGTTCATGCCGGCGTCGATCACCACGAAGCGGCGCGCGCCCTGCCCCTGCTTGCGCAGGAGCACCCGCGAGAGCAGCACGCCCGCATTGGCCACCAGGAGCCGCCCCGGCTCGACCAGCACCTTCACGTCCAGCCCTTCGAGCGCGCGCACCAGCGCAGCTCCGTACTCCCGCGGCGAGGGGGGCTGCGGGCCGTCGCCGTACGGGACGCCCAGGCCGCCGCCCATGTCGAGCCGGGAGATGGCATGGCCGTCGGAGCGAAGCTGCAGGACCAGCGCGCGCATCTTTGCGGCCGCCTGCACGAACGGCTTCACCGAAGCGATCTGCGAGCCGATGTGGCAGGCGACGCCCACCACGCGGATTCCGGGCAAGGACGCCGCGAGCCGGTACGCCCTGCGCGCCCGCGCGGCCGGAACGCCGAACTTGCTGGAGGAGAGCGCCGTGGCGATGTGCGGATGCGTGCGCGCGTCCACTTCGGGGTTCACGCGCAGGGCGACCGGCGCGTTCGCCTTGCCGCGCGCCGCCACTTCCGAGAGCTGCTGCAGCTCCTCCTCGCTCTCGCAGTTGAACTGGAAGATGCCGGCCTGCAGCGCGGCCTCCATCTCTTCCTGGCGCTTGCCCACGCCGGAGAAGACGATGCGGCCCGCCTCCGCGCCCGCCCGCAGCGCGCGGAACAGCTCGCCGCCCGAGACGATGTCGAACCCGTACCCCTCGCGCGCGAACAGCGAGAGGATCGCCAGGTTGGGGGCGGACTTCACGGCGAAGCAGGCGAGGACGTCCAGCCCGCGCAGGGCGGCCCGGAATACGCGCGCGTGCCGCCGCAGCGTCGCCGTCGAGTACACGTAGGCCGGCGTCCCCACCTGCGCGGCCAGCTCGGACAGCGGGACCTGCTCGCAAAAGAGCTCTCCGTTCCGGCGCTGGAAGTGGTTCACCGGTCCGCCCCCTCCGCGCCGCCGGCGTCGGGGGCGCCCGCGTCCGGCGCGTCCGAGGCAGGCGGCCGCGGCGGACCTTTCACCCCGCAGACCACCAGCGTCGAGGTGGCGAGGACGACCAGCAGCTGCCAGATCCTGGTTCGCGTGGGGGGTCTGGGGGGAGGCGCGCAGCCCGGCGGCGGATCTCGAGCGGTCATCGACGGCAGAACCGCGACGGTCTGGAGATCCCCACTCACATCAGAACGGAATCGCGAGCAGCATGCGGACCGCGTGCGCGACCCCTGGGTTCTGGCCGGTCGCCACGTTCCGCAGGCCGTCGAGCGGGATGAGCAGGCCGTAGGCCACGCCGACGTGGAACCGGTCTGACGTGTCGTAGGTGATCCCCGCGTCGAACTCCACGCCGAGCGGTTTGGCCAGGCCCGGCGTGTTCTCCTTGTACCAGGCCTGTGCGTACATGATCGAGGCCAGCACCTCGAAGCCGGTGTCGTCGCCGCCGCCGGTCTTGCGGCCCGTGGGTCGGTACCGCAGCGAGGGCTTCAGGTACCAGGAGCTCGCCACCGAGGTGATGATGTTCCGGTACAGGATCATGTCCACGTTGAACGCGCGGTTGAAGACGAAGTTGTTGATCCGGGTGTGGCCGCCGGTCGGGGTGGAGTAGTCGAGCGTGCTGCCGTCGATGTCGCCTGGCGCGGTGCTCCGGGTGGGCTGCTGCCCGGGCGCCGTGGGCTGCACCGCGCCGGAACCGTTGCGCCACGGGCGCGCGCCGAAGCCAAATGCGCCCTTGTCGCCCGAGGCCCCGCCCCACTCCAGGCCGAAGAGCAGGGCGTCCGCGTTGAGCAGCGCCACGTCGGTCTGCAGCGCGCCGCCCCACTGGAAGAAGTCCACCGGGCGGGTGAGCTGCACCGCGACGTCGTTCGGCACGGAGCCCGGGTCGAAGTCGGACTGCTGGTGGGTCGCCACGCTGCCCAGCGTGAACGCCACCTCCGCGTCGAACCGCCACTTCTTCCGCTTGAGCGAGATGAAGCCGTCGGGCTGGTAGATCTTCGCGTGCCGCCGGACCACCTGCGAGCGCGGCGCCCCGGTGGCGTCGGTGGTGCCGGAAGGAGTGTCCCAGTCCTGGGTCCGGATGTCGCCCACCACGCCGTAATTGATCACCCACTGGTTCGCGTCGAGCTTGCGCTTGATCTCCTCCGGCGTGTCCACCCGGCTGATCTCCAACGCCAGCCGGTACCCGTCGTCCAGGGTGTCGAGGTCGACGCTGCGGCCCAGCTCGCCTTTCTGGCCGGTGGTGAACGCGCCCTTGTCGAGCACGTCGAACATCAGGGCGAAGCGGTGGCCCTTGAACTCGCGGGGCGCGAACGCGACCCGGTCGTAGGTGTCGCCGAAGTCGCAGTCCAGGCAGTTGCCGTCGTTGTGCAGGATGCCCAGGCCCCAGTGGTAGCCCATCCGTCCGAAGAGCAGCTCGCCGAAGGCGGTGTTCACGCGGCCCCACACGCGCTTCACGTTCACCGCCGACGACGCGCGCCGCGACGCCAGATCCTGCAGCGGAGTGAACGGGTCGAGGTAGGCGTCCGTGACCGGGCTCGAGCCGAGCAGGACGTTGTCGAGGATGTCGGCCACGAAGTAGATGGACAGGTCCTCGCTGACGGCGAGGGTGGGCGCGAAGCGGAACCGCATGTTCGCGTCGGACTGGCTCTTGTTGTCCCCCGTCCCGATGAACGGTCCGGGGAACAGGGTGTTGCCGGTGGCGTCCGGGCCCCGCCCGAGATTCATGTTGTAGAAGAACTCCGGCCGCAGCCGGAAGTACCCGTGCGGCTGGAACAGGTTCACGCGCTGCTTGAGCGACTCGACCGCCTCGCTGTCCTGGACGCGGGCCTGCGAGTCCTGCTCCACCCACGCGGTCTCCTTCTTCACCTCGTCCTTGGTCTTCTGGAGCTCGCGCCGGACCTCCTCCATCACCTGCCGGCGGAACTCCTCCTGATCGAAGGGCCGCGGCGCCTGCGCGGTGGTCGTTCCCGCGGCCGGCGGAGCGGAGGTGGGCGCGGCCGGCGCCTGCGCGGAGCCCGCCGCGGCGCTCGCGCCGGACGGAGCCGGGGCGGTGCCCGGATCGTCCGCCGAAGTCGAGGTGGCCGGAGCCTGCGCGTCCTTGGCCGGCGGAGGTTTCGCCGGCCGCTTCTTCGTCGTCTTCGGCGCCGGGGTCGTCGTCGTCTGGGCGAGAGCACTGTCTGCGGCGAAACCGAGCACTGCTGCGAGGCACAGCGAACGAAGCATCCGGTTCACTCCGGGAAAGCGCAAGCGACGCGCGCGAGTAGCACGCGCCCTGACGCGGGGTCAAGGAGCCGAAACCTTTGCAAACGGCCCAGGCGCGCGTTGAATGCGAGCATGAACCTCGTCTTCGTGTTGCTGCTGGTCGGGGCGGCGATCGCGGGCGCCATCCGCGGAGACATCAAGTCGGTGGGCCAGGGCGCGTTCGACGGCGCGTCGCAGGCGGTGACGCTGGCGATCGGGCTGATCGGCGTGATGGCGCTCTGGCTCGGGCTCATGCGCATCGCGGAGAAGGCCGGGCTGGTGGAGAAGCTCGCCCGCGCGGCGCGGCCTCTCTTCCGCCCGCTCTTCCCCGACGTCCCGGACGGGCATCCGGCCATCTCCGCCATGCTGCTCAACATCGCGGCCAACATGATGGGCCTGGGAAACGCGGCCACGCCGTTCGGGATCAAGGCGATGGAGGAGCTCGAGAAGCTCAATCCCACCCCCGGCAGCGCGACCAACGCGCAGGTGCTCTTCCTCGCCATCAACACCGCGTCGCTGCAGCTCGTTCCGACCACGGTGATCGCGCTGCGCGCGTCGGCGCACTCGTCCGATCCCGCGGGCATCCTGGTTCCGACGCTGGCCTCAACGCTCTGCGCGCTCACCGTCGCCATCTTCGCCGCAAAGCTGCTCCAGCGGGTGTGGAAATGAGGCACGCGGTCGAGATCGCCTCGAGTTGGATCCTGATCGCGCTGCTGGTCGGCATTCCGCTCTACGGCTGGGTCAAGGGCGTGAAGGTGTACGAGGCGTTCGTCGAGGGCGCGAAGGAGGGGTTCAACGTCGCGGTCCGGATCATCCCCTTCCTGGTCGCGATCCTCGCCGTCGTCGGCGCCTTCCGCGGGGCCGGCGCGATGGACGCGCTGGCCAAGGTGCTCGCGCCGATCACCGGTCCTGTGGGCCTGCCCGCCGAAGTGCTGCCGATGGCCCTGGTGCGGCCGCTGTCGGGATCGGGCGCCTTGGGCCTTTTGGGCAACATCTTCGCCACCCCGGGGCTGGGGCCGGACTCCTACGCCGGCCGGCTCGGATCGGTGCTGCAGGGCTCGACCGAGACCACCTTCTACGTGCTGTCGGTCTACTGCGGATCGGTCGGCATCGTCCGCTACCGGCACGCGCTCGTGGCCGGCCTCCTGGCCGATTTCACCGGGCTGACCGCGTCGGTGGTCATCGCGCGCCTCTTGTGGGCGTGATCCTCCCTGCGATCCTTTTTTGCGCATCGGCGCCGTGGGCGCGTTAAGTTGCGGCGCCCCATGCGCCGCATCCTGCTCGCCGCGCTCCTCTTGCTTTCGCCCGCCTGCAAGCGCGAGGAGGACGAGGCCGCGCGAGCCCGCATGTTCTCGCCCGAGCAGCCGGTGGGCGAATTGCCGCAGGCCAAGGAGTCCCTGGACGCGGCCCGGCTGGCCGACGATTCGAAGCTCGCCCGCCGCGTCCTGCACATGTCGCGCACCGAGATCGCGCAGCGCCTCGGCCCCCACCGGGTGCAGCAGCGGGTGCAGTTCGCGTGGTTCCGCGGGCCCGGCCTTGCCGACGGCGGCTCGGAGGTCTCGCTGGCCGAGGAGACCACGCTGGTCGATGCGCCGGGCGACGACTTCTCGGTACGCCTGGTGAACGATCACAACCAGGGCTTCGAGCTGGTCTGGCTCAAGGGCGAGGTGTTCGTGAAGAGCCTCTACGGCGCGTTCCACAAGCGCCGGACCGACCGCACCGACCCGGCGCGGATCCGTGAGCAGGCGCTGTCCGGCCTGGCCACCTTCGATCGGCTGGCCCGCGGCCTCAAGCTTCGCACCGTGGGAGAGACCACCACGGAGGGCCGCCGCGCGATCCGCTACGCGGTGGCGGGCTACGGCGCACGCGCCGGCGAGAAGGAGGAGAGCGATCTTTCTCCGGCGCACTACCCGGAGAACCGGATCGACCCGGACACGGCGCGCCGGCTAGAGCTGTGGGACAAGGAGGAGCCCTCCAACGTCTCCGGCACGATCGTGGTCGACATCCAGACCGCAGTGCCGCTGGGCTGCGATCTGCGCGGCCGCTTCAAGGTGGCCGGGAGCGGCTCCGAGCCCACGGCGGAGCTGAGCCTTCACTCGGTCCTGGTCACCTCCGCCGTCGGCAAGGATCCCAAATTGAAGGCGCCGGAGGCCGAGCCGGAGCCCAGTGTTCCGCACGCGGTCAAGGATCCGCTGCGGTTCCTGCGGAAGGGCCCGGGCGCCGCACCGCCAGCCGTCGAGGAGCCCGACGAAGACGAAGAGGAAGCGACACCGGCGAAGTAGGCTTGCGCATTTCCTTCCATCCGGCGCAGAAGCGCGCGCTCGCCGATCGAGGCGGGATCGGGACTCACCGCTTTCGCGGCTCGTGGTCCAGGTTCGGGTTCGGGTTCAGGGCTGGGGTTCGCGTTCCGGGCTTGAGGTTTGGGTTGCCGGGTTCGCGGCCGCGACGGCGTATCGCACACCAACTTCCGCTGGTGCCGGGGCCTGCACGATCGGCCGTTCCCCACCTCGCCGATGTTCGGATCGGTGCGTTGGATGTGCCTCGGGAATGCTGAGAAAAAGCAGGATCTTTCGTTATACGTGCGCACATTTACGCCAAAAGGTTGATCTCGCCGGATTCCCATGTTCCTCTGCGCGCGTAGAGGCGCAACGCCGTCTAAAAATTGGATCTCCCGGGACCGGGGGTTAGGGTGCAAATGGACACGGCAACGACCCGCAGAGGTGACCGCGAAATGACCAAGTCCTCTTCGACCACGATGACGAGCAGCGAAGTGCGGGAGCTGCTCCGTACGGCCGCAAAGCGGCTGAGCGGGCGGGAGGAAAAGACGGTCCGGATGCGGTCGGGAGCCTCGCTGGGGCGCGATGCGGTGCTGCCGCGCCGAGGGCAGAACCACCCCGAGGCCCGGGTGGAGCTGCTCGCGCTGGAGATCGAGTTGAAGCAGAAGCTCGCCGCGCGCGCGGTCGCGGTGAAGGGTGCGGCACCGGCCGTGCGCACGAAGGAAAAGGACAAGATTATCCGCGCCTTGCGCCGCCTGAAGTAGCATGCTGCTGGCGCTGCTGATCGCGGCGCAGACCTACGGCCCGCAGAAGTTGCCGCCGGTCGCGGACAGCGAAGATCCGCTGGAGGACGCGGCGGAGATCGTTCCCGGGCTGATCGTCGATCTCGCGTATGCGCGCGCCTCCAACGTGGCCGGGCGCGCTCTCTACCCTCCGTCGGCGAAGTGCTTGTTGCGCCGCAGCGTGGCCCAGCGCCTCGCAAATGCCGCTGACGCGCTGCGCAAGCGCGGCTTCCGGCTGGTCGCGCGCGACTGCACGCGGCCGGCCGAAGCGCAGGACGCGCTCTGGAAGGCGCATCCGCACCCGGGCTCCGTGGCCGATCCCGCGCGCGGAAGCCTGCACGCCCGCGGCGTGGCCGTGGATCTGGAGCTGGCGGATCTCTCCGGCGCGCGCCTGCCGATGCCCACGGCCTTCGATGCGTTCGGCCCGGAGGCCGCGGCCGATGCGCCCTTGCCCGACGGGCCCTCCAAGGAGCATCGCGAGGCGCTGAAAGCTGCGATGCACGCCGCCGGCTTCCGCGTGAACCCGAGGGAGTGGTGGCACTACAGCCGGCTCTACGGCTGGCGCTGGCCGGTCGCGACGGTCCGCTGACCGCAGGGACAGTCCTCGGCGTGCTCGATCTCTTCCACCAGCGCCCAGCGGGTCGCGGCGGCGGCGAGCAGCGCCCGATACTCGGGCGAGTGAGCGATGATCGCGATGCCGGTCTCGTGCGCCGCCGCCCAGACGACGCGGCCGCGGATCCCGGCGGGAGGGAAGCGACCGTCGGGAGTGAGCAGCGTCGCGAACAGCTCGTCGCCGCGCAGCCCGGTGTCGAGGGCGGTCGCGATCCGCACTCCGCGCTCGCTCAGGTCCAGCGCGCGGCAGATCCAGGGCGGCTCGTCCTTCGGCTGCACCTCGACGAACATCTCGCAAGCGATCCGTGGATGCTGGCGACGCGGCCCGTCCGGGTCCGGCTCCCAGCGCGAAGCGGGACGCGCGGAAGGGAGATCCAGCCAGACGCCGTCAGACTTGCGTTCGCGCACGCGCCCGTGCAGCAGCGGCCGGTCGGACGTCTCCGGCACCGCGACCTCCACGATCACGCGCGTCCCCGGGCCGCAGGGCAGCGCTTCCTCCGGCAAGAGGAAGCCCGAACCCAGCCGCAGATGGCGCTGCAGGGCCTTCAACGACTCGAACCGGTAGCGCACCGGCCAGCTCTCGTCGAGGACCGGGCGGATGTTTCCCCAACGGATCACGACTCTCCCGGACAACACAATACGCAACGTCCGCAAGGTTCCTTAGTTCGCGGGCTTGCGGACACGACCTGCAGTCTCTCCCGGATGGGCGCCCCGATCCTAGAGGAGGTCTCAACGTCCTGCGTCCAAGAGTTCGATCAGCAACGGATCGCCGGCCGGCTCCCCCCCGATTTCGGTCCATAATTCCGCACTGGTGGACCGGCCGCCGCGCCCCCAGAGCCCCTGGAGGGACCCGGCGCTGCGGGGATTGCGCCACCAATCCTCGTCGTAGCGCTCCCGCAAGAAGACGCGCGTCCGTGCGGCCAGCGCCCGTCCCTTCAGCTCGAAGTGCGGATCGAGCCAGGGATCGAGGTCGAAGAGCGCCAGGCCGAGCGGTAGCTCGGCGCCCGTCGCGCGCGCATAGAGCTCGCGGTGGGCGGAGGCGGCGCGGGCTCCCAGCCCGGACTCGTGCGCCTGCAGCGCGGCCAGGCTGCGCGCCGCCGCGATCCGGACGTCGAACACCGCGGCGATCGCGAGGGTCCGCTGGTCGTCGTGGGGGAGCTCCACCTTGGCGCAGCGGCGCAGCCATTCGGGGTCGCGCACGAGGCCCTCCAGCAGCGCGGCGCAGGCGTGGAGCACGACCGGGTCGCCCAGCCACAGATCCTCGGGCGGAGCGTCGGAAGGAGGACCGGTGCGCAGCAGGGCCTCTCCCAGCGCAGCAAGGAGCCGCGCCAGCGCGCGCGGTCCTTCGGCGGGAAGGAAGGTGAGCCCGGCTTCGTACGGCGGATCGAGCGGCTCGGCGCGCGCGCCCGGCCACTTGAGCGGGCGGTCCTCGTCGTCGAGCTTCACGCCGGAGAGATCGAGCCGCAGCATCTCGACCCAGCGCCGCACGGTGCGCTGCATCTCTCCGGCCGGGAAGGCGCTCGCGCAGCGCGGCGCGTGGAGCAGGCGGATGACGTCGTGGCGGGCAAGCGATCCCGCTTTCGCGCCCGTCTCGCGCTCCAGGAGCCATCGCCCCAGATCCCCCGCGATCGCGTCGGTGCCGTCGAGGATCTTCCCGCTCCAGCCGGCCGCGTCCGCCGGCGGCGTCCAGGCCGCCTCGGACTGCGCCGCCTGCGCGGCCTCCCAGGCGGCGCTGCGAGTCGCATCGGCCGGCTGCAGCGCGGCGGCGAGCGCGGCCTCCAGGGCGGCGCGCTTCTCGCGATTGCGCTCGAGGGGGAGGTCGCGGAGGACGCGTGCGGCGGGCAAGGCACCGTGCAGGCCGGCGTCCCCGGGCGGCCGCACCAAGGGGCGCTGCGGGAGATCGAACAGCTCCTGTGCCGCACCCGGCTCGAGGGCGATCGCGCGCGCGTGGGCGAGGAAGTCATGGAGCGTCGAGAGCCGCGCGACGCGGCCGGGCCTGCGGGGCTCCTCCGCGAGGGCCTCGGCGAGAGCCTCGCGCGCCTCCGCCAGACCTTCCGCGCTCACCGCCAGCTTGTGCGCGCGGATCAGATCGCGCAGCGGGTCCCCGGCGGACAACCCCGCGGCGCGACGGTAGCGCGCGCGGGCGAGCGCGGCCGCCAACCTGGCCGCGTCCTCCCGCAGATCCGGCAGCTCACGAAGCACTGCCGTTGTTTACTTGATCAGGCGCCCCTCGCAAGCCCGCCAGTCGAGGTTCCGGAAGTACGCGTCGACGTACCTGGACCGCTCGGTCGGCTTGTAGTCGGGGACGAACGCGTGCTCCCACGCGTCCATCACCACGATGGGCTTGAACCCAGGGGGGTGGCCGTCCTCGTGCAGGGTCACCCAGTGGTTCGAGATCAGGCGGTTCTCCGGGTTCTGGTAGGCGATGGCCCACCCGATGCCGCGCATCCCGGCGATGGCCTTGAAGTCGTCCAGCCAGGCCTCGAAGCTGCCGAAGGCCTGCGTCAGCGCCTGCCCCAGCGGCCCCGACTTGTTGATCGGGTCCGGCTCCGGCGCCAGGTTCCCGAAGTAATGCTCGTGCAGCACCATCCCGCCGTACTCGAACCCGAGCCAGCGGGTCAGCTCGGCGAAGGCCGGATTGGTCCCCTTCGCCTTGCCCTCCTTCAGCATCGCCTCCAGCTGGCCGTTGAGCTCGTTCACGTTCTTGACGTAGCCCTGGTACAGCTTGAGGTGATCCTGCAGCAGCGCGTCCGAGATGCCGGATAGGCCTTTCATCCTGGGAAACTGCTTCGGTTCGTACCGGTTCATGCGCGCGAAGATGCGCATTGCGGACCGCGCGTGCCGCGAGCGCTCGCCCGCCGCGCCGGATCGCACTCGACGGGGCGATCCCCGGACGTGTAAGGTGCGCGCCAAAGTTCGCCCGGGAGGGGTGGATGGACCCGAACGTGTCCGAGTGGCTCAACCTCATCTTCCGCTGGATCCACGTGCTGGCGAGCGTGATGTGGATCGGCCATCTGTGGTTCTTCAACTTCGTCAATTCCCAGCTCGCGAAGACGTACGACCCCGAATCTCGCAAGAAGGTGCTGCCGGAGCTCATGCCGCGGGCGCTCTACTGGTTCCGCTGGGGCGCCGCCTACACCTGGGTGACCGGCATCCTCCTGCTCTGGGTGGTCTACTGGGCAGGCAACGCGATGGGCGGCGACAAGATGAGCAGCTACGCATCCGGCGGCATCGGGCTGCTCCTGGCGCTGGTCGCGTTCGGCATCTACGACGCGATCTGGAAGGGGATGAAGAACGAGACCACCGGGGGGATCATCTCCCTGGTGTTGTTCGCGGTGTTCGTCTTCATCTTCCACCTCTTCATGGGCGGGCGCGCGGTCTTCATCTACGCAGGCGGAACGTTGGGCACCATCATGGCCGCCAACGTCTGGATGCGGATCTGGCCCAACCAGCGGAAGATCATCGCGGGCGTGAAGGGGACCGGTCCGGCGCCCGATCCCTCGGTCCCAGCGCTGGCGGGCCTGCGGAGCAAGCACAACACGTACATGTCGATCCCGCTGATCTTCTTCATGGTGTCCAATCACTTCCCGACCGTGTACGGCAACGACTTCGCCTGGGTGGTCGCGATCGTCTTCCTGGTCGTCGGCTGGGGAATCTCGAAGTTCCTCTACAACAAGTCGGCGACGCCGGAGCCGGCAAAATTCTAGGACGACGATGCAGAGCGTGAACCTGATCTCCGATGCGCGATTCGCCGACGACCAGCCCGGCGTGATGCACGCCGTGAAGACCGACCAACTCCTGGTGGACGGCGTCTACCTCAAGGCCGGCCAGAAGACCGGGTGGAAGAAACAGCCCGACACCGACCGCGCCATCCTCTGCATGCAGGGTTCCGGCGAGCTGGTGCTGGAGACCATCGCGGCGGGAAACGAGCTGCGCATCCCGCTGGGTCCGGGAGCGGTAGCGCTCGCCCCCCGCGGCGTCTTCCACGATCTCCTGGCGGGACCCAACGGCATGGTCTGCTCGGCGGTGAGCAGGTTCCCGGTCCGGGTGGTGGAGAAGGGATAGCCCGGGCCGCCGAAATCAGATGGGTTCCAAGCGCTCCCGGCGTACCCCTTCGCGCTTGCGGCTGGTCGCGGAGGGGGACGAGCAGCTGCTGCGCTTCCTGGTCCGCCGCGGCGGGATCTCCGAAGAGTTGGCGCGCGCCGCCATCGCGCGCGGCGGAGCGTTCGTGGCCGGCAAGCGGCAGCGCGACGATGCCGCGGCCGTCCGCAAGGGCGACCGCGTGGAGGTCGCGCTGCAGGCGCCCGAGGCGCCGCCGCTCGGGCGCGATCGGATCCTGCATCTCGACGAGCTGGTGCTCGCGGTCGACAAGCCGTCGGGCATCGCGGCGCAGGAGGACCTCGCGGGAGGCCCCGCGCTGCCGGAGCTCTGCAGCGCGCTCTTGCGCGAGGAGGGAGAGCGGCAGACGCAGGCGCTCCTGGTGCACCGGCTGGACCGTGGCACCACCGGCGTCACGCTGCTCGCGCGCACCCGGCGGGCGCAGGCGGCGCTCCTGGAAGAGTTCCGCCAGCGGCGGGCTCGCAAGGAGTATCGCGCGCTGGTCGCGCCTGCCCCCGCCGCCGACGAAGGCGTGCTCGACCAGCCGGTGGAGTCCCGTCCCGCGCTCACGCGCTGGCGCGCGATCGAGCGATTCGCCGCGGGCGCCGGGATCGCGGCCTTTCCCGAGACGGGCCGGACGCACCAGATCCGGCTGCACTTCGCCGCGCTGGGGTCTCCCCTGCTCGGGGACAAGGCGAACGGCGGCGCGGCGTTCCTCACCCGGCCGGATGGCGAGCGCCACGAATTCGCCCGGCCCATGCTGCACGCTCTCTCGCTCAGCGTGCGGCACCCGCTCGGCGCCGAGCTGCGCGTGTTGGCTCCCCTACCGGCCGATTTCCAGTCGGCGCGCGTGTTCCTCGGGCTGAACGCTGCCGTCCCTCGCGTCCGTTGAAAGGCGGCGGGGCGTCTGCTAGAGCAGCGCGCCATGGGCGAGAACACCGAGGCGAAGAAGGATACGGGCCTCCTGATCGTGCAGAGCAAGGTCCGCGATTTGATCCGCGAGAAGGAGATGCGGACCTCGGACGAATTCATCACCGCACTCTCGGAGCACGTCCGCTCGGCGGTGGAGAAGGCCGTCTCGCGGGCCAAGGAGAACGGGCGCAGCACGCTGCGCCCCGCGGACCTGTAGGCGGGCAGTGCGGGAGATCGCGCTCGCGCTGATGCGCCGCCTCGCCGAGCGGGGCGCGCGCACCGGGTGGACAGCCTCGCCCGCGGGACCGCTCCGATATGCCGTCCGCGGCCCCGGGGAAGCCCCCTGCGCGCTCTTGATCCACGGCCTCGGCGATTCGCTGGCCGGATGGGCCCAGGTGGCGGGTCCCCTTGCTCGCAGCTACCAGGTGCACCTGCTCGATCTTCCCGGGCACGGGCTCTCGGGGAGGCCGTCGGACTGGCGCCTGGACACCCTGGCCGGGGCGATCGCCGGATATGCCCGCGGCTTGCACCAGCCGATCCTGGTCGGACATTCGCTGGGCGGGTGGCTGGCCCTGCGCCTCGCGCTCTCCGGGAAGGTGCGACCTCGCGCGATCGCGCTCGTCAATCCCGGCGGCGCCCTGCTGGCCCGCGAACAATGGGCTCCGTTCCGGGCGCTGGTCCGCGCGCGGGACCGGGCCGGGGTGGAGCGCTATCTGGACGCCGCCTTCCACCGCGCGCCGCTGGCGCTGCGGCTCTTTCCCGGCGAAGTGATCCGCGCCATGTCGGCCGAGGCCTGCGACGGGGTCCTCGACGCGGTCTCCGAATCGGACTTCCTGCGCGAAGCCGAGCTGCGGGAGCTGGACCTGCCCGTGCGTCTGATCTGGGGCGACAGGGACCGCCTCCTGCCGGAGGGGACCCTCGCGTTCTTCCGCCGGGCGCTGCCGCGCGCCGAGGTGGTGATGCTCCAGGGGTCGGGACATCTGCCACATCTCGAGAGCCCGCGGGCGCTCGCCCGCGCGCTGCTCGCGCCGTTTCCCGCCGGAGGGTGACGGAGAAAGTCGCGGCGCGACCCGCCGGCCGCTGCTACTCTAGATCCGGTGAGACATGCGCTGCCCAATGGCCTGACCCTGCTGGTCGAGGAGAACCACGCCGCCCCCGTGGTGGCGATCCAGGTCTGGGTGCGCGTGGGAAGCGCCGACGAGCGGGCCGACGAGGCTGGCCTGGCGCACCTGCACGAGCACATGCTGTTCAAGGGGACCGCCCGCAGGGGGCCGGGGGAGATCGCCCGCACCATCGAGAGCTGCGGCGGCGAGATCAACGCCTGGACCAGCTTCGACCAGACCGTCTACCACGTGGTGCTCGGGTCCCGGTTCTTCGCCGAAGGCATGGACGTGCTGGCGGACGCGGTCACCAGCGCCGCGTTCGATCCCGGCGAGCTCGAGCGCGAGATCGAGGTGGTCTGCGAGGAGATCAAGCGGACCCAGGACTCGCCCACGCGCAAGCTCTCCCGCGAGCTCTTCGCCGCGTCCTACGCTCGGCATCCGTACGGCAAGCCGGTGATCGGGACGGAGGAGAGCGTCCGCAGCTTCACGCGCGACGGGATCCTCCGCTTCTACCGCCGCTGGTACCGGCCGGAGAACGCGGTGGTGATCGTGGTGGGCGACGTGCGCGAGTCGGAGGTCGTCGCGCTGGCGGAGAAGCTCTTCGACTGGCCCGCAGCACCCTTCGAGCCCGCGCCCGCGCGTCCCGTCGAGCCGCACCGGGAGCAGCCCGCGGCGAGGCTCCGGAAGGAGCCGCTCAAGGAAGGCTACCTGTCGATCGCCTGGCCCTCGCCGCCGCTGGTCCACGACGACGTCGCCGCGCTGGACGCGCTCGGCATCGTGCTCGGGCACGGCGAAGCCTCCCGGCTGCACCGGGCGCTGAAGCGCGATCGGCTGCTCTGCACCGAGGTGCAGGCGAGCTGCTACACGCCGGTCGACCCGGGCCTCACCATCGTCGGGCTGACGCTCCAGCCCGCCACCGTGCGAGAGGCGGTCCGGGAGGCCCTGGCCCAGACGTACCGGCTGCGCAGCGAGGAGGTCACGGCCGAGGAGCTGTCCCTGGCCTGCAGGCTGCTGGAGAGCGACGCCGTCTACCAGCGCGAGACCGTGCAGGGACAGGCGCGCAAGCTCGGCTTCTACCAGTCGAGCGCGGGAGGGGTGGAGTTCGAGCAGCGCTATCTCGAGCAGGTGGCCCGGCTCACGCCCGCGCAGCTGCGCGAGGCGGCGGAGCGGTGGATCGATCCGGCGGCGGCGGTGCTGGCCGCGCTCCTGCCGGAGCGCGACACGTCCTCCCAAGGCGAGCTGCTGGAGATGCTGCACGAAGCGGCCCGCGCTCCCCGCGCGAGAGGAACGCCGTCGTCCGCCCCGCCGGAGAAGCGGACCCCGGTCCGATTCGCCGGGCAGGCCCGGACCGGTCCGCTGCTCCGCGAAGAGCTGCCCGGCGGGGGCGTGCTCCTGATCAAGGAGGAGCGCTCGGTTCCGCTGGTGGCGCTGCGCGCGGCATGGCAGGGCGGCCTGCGCGCCGAGGATGCCGGCAACGCCGGAGTCAACATGCTGCTGGCGCGGCTCGTGTCCAAGGGCACGAAGACCCGCGGCCCGGAGCGGCTGGTGCGCGAGATGGAGTCGATGGGCGGGTCGCTGGGCGGGAACGCCGGGCGGAACAGCTTCGGCCTGCGAGCCGAGCTGCTCTCGCGGCACCTGGCCGAGGGATTCGACGTCTTCGCCGAGGCGATCGCCGCGCCCGCATTCGATCCCGAGGAGGTCCAGCGCGAGCGGACGCTGCAGATCGACGAGCTGCGCTCGCGCGACGACAACCCGGCGGGGGTCGCGTTCCTTCTCTTCGGCGAGACCCTCTACCAGAAGCATCCGTATCGGTTGGACATGCTCGGGACGGAGCCCAGCGTCGCGCGGCTGGAGCCGGGGATCCTCGCGCAGTACCGCGCGCGGCAGTTCCCGGGCGGCGCGGTGACGCTCTCCGTGGTGGGCGACGTCGATCCCGACGAGGTGCGCAAGCTGGTGCGGCAGAAGCTGACGGCCACCGGCGGGCCGCGCGCGCCCATCGCTCCGCCGCAGGAGGACACGGTGGAGGCCCCGCGCCACGCCGTGAGGAGTCTCGACAAGGCGCAGGCCCATCTCGTGCTCGGATTCCCCGGCGTGCGGCTCTCGGACGACGCGCGCTGGCCGCTGGAGGTGCTCTCGGCGGTGCTCTCGGGGCAGGGCGGGCGCCTCTTCGTCGAGCTCCGCGACAAGCGCAGCCTGGCGTACAGCGTAACCAGCTTCTCCATGGAGGGGCTCGATCCCGGATACTTCGCCGTCTACATCGGCTGCGGGCCGGCCAAGGTGCAGGAGGCGCTGGACGGCATCCGCAACGAGCTGCGCCGGGTCCGCGAGGACCCCGTCTCCGCCGCCGAGGTGGAGAGGGCGCGGACGCACCTGATCGGGACCCACGCAATCTCGCTGCAGAGGAACTCGGCTCGCGCCGCCGTCTATGCGTTCGACGAGTGCTATGGCCTGGGCGCCGAGGCGTCCGCGAAGTACGCGGAGAGGATCGCGGCGGTCACCGCCGACCAGGTGCTCGACGCCGCGCAGCGCATCCTCGCGCCGTCGCGCGAGGTGGTGGCGCTGGTGGCCCCCGACGGCTCGATCCCGGCGGAGCTCTCGCGGTGAGCTGGGCGCTGGTCCTGCTCGCGCCCCCCGAAGAGCTGGAGATCCTGGCCGCGGAGCTGTTCGACCACGGGGCGCTCGGCGTCGAGCTGCAGGAGCCCGGGATGCCGCTGATGCCTGGGACACCCGAGCTCCCCGAAGGGCGCGGCCGCGCCATCGCGCATTTCACGGACCGCGCGGCGGCCGAGGCGTCCGCGCGGACGTTGCGCGCCGAGCCTCCCCTGGAGGTGCCCGAGCAGGACTGGAGCGTCGCCTGGCGGGCGCACCACCGGACGATGCGGGTCGGACCGCGCTCCTGGGTCCATCCTCCCTGGGAGGCGCCGCCGCCGTCGGGGGTGGCGGTGGCCATCGATCCCGGGATGGCATTCGGGACCGGCAGCCATCCCACCACCGCGCTCTGCCTGGAGCGCGTGGACGAGCTTCTCGCCGAGCTGGGCGGCGGCGACCTGCTCGACGTCGGCACCGGCAGCGGCGTGATCGCGCTGCTCGCGAAGAAGCTCGGCGCCGGCCGGGTGGTCGGGACTGAGAACGATCCCGTCGCGCTCGAGGCGGCGCGCCAGGCGGCCGCGTTGAACGGAGTCGGCGGCCTCGAGTGGATGCTGGTGGCCGATCCGGCGCAGGTCCCGGGCCGGTTCCGGATCGTCGTCGCGAACATCCTGCTCAACACGCTCGAGGAGCTGGCGCACGCGCTCGCCTCGAAGGTGGCCCCCGGAGGGTGGCTGGTGCTCTCCGGACTGCTGGCGCCACAGGCGGATGCCGCGGAGCGCGCCTACGAGGCTCAGGGCTTGCGTCCAGTTTCGCGCAAGGACCGGGAGGGTTGGGTGCGCGTGGAGCTGTCCCGTCCTCCGGGCGCTGGATGATCCCGCGCGTGCATCGTCTCTACCTGCCGCCCGAGCAGATCGCAGCCTCGCCGCGGGTGAAGCTCACCGCCGCGCAGTCCCGTCACCTCCTCACCGTCCTGCGGCTTTCCCCCGGGGCGGAGATCGAAGCGTTCGACGGGCGCGGGCAGCGCTACCGCGCGGTGCTGGTGAAAGAGGAATTGGAGATCGGCCCGCCGCTGCCCGGGGATGCGCGGCCGGTGGACGTGGTGCTCGCGCAAGCGCTGGCCAAGGGCGAGAAGATGGACCTGGTCGTGCAGAAGGCGGCCGAGTTGGGCGCGAGCCGGATCGTCCCGTTCGTGTCGGAGCGCGCCGTGCCGCGGCTGGACGAAAGGCGGGGGGCAACGCGGGCCGAGCGCTGGCGGAAGATCGCGCAGGAGGCGGCGCGGCAGTGCGGGCGCGCGGACGTCCCGCGCGTGGACGCGCCCTCGGACTGGGACGCACTCTTTGCGCTCGCGCGGGAGGAGCCCGACCGGCTCCCGCTGCTGCTCGATCCCGACGCCCGCGATCTCCGCCTGGGCGCAGCGGCGCGGGGAGTCTCCCGGATCCTGCTGATCGTCGGACCCGAGGGCGGCTTTTCGCCGCAGGAGCGGGAGCGCGCCGCCGGCAACGGATTCGTGCAGGTCGCCCTGGGACCGTCGGTCCTGCGCACCGAGACGGCCGGGCTAGCCGCGCTCGCAGTGGTCCTGCACGTCCACGGCGCTCTCGGCTGACGGCTTGCACCGGCGATCGGACGCAGGGCGCGCACCTGCCTTGACCTTTGCGCATCACAGGTGTGGAGTGGTTCCGCAGGAGGCGCCATGGCGCGTCTCGTCTCGTTGGTGGTGTTGGGCCTGATTGCCTCGGCCCCGGTCGCGCGGGCGGACAGCACGGTCTCCGCGGCCCCGGCCCAGATGTGGTTGTTCCTCGCGCCGGAGGAGCACAGCTGCGCAGGTCCCGTCTCGACCTGGCATGACCCGTCGGACCCGGTCTTCTTCGCCGCGGGGCCGACCGCACGCCTCGACGCGCAGGAGCTCTGGGCTGGCGGCCTGTCCACGTTCTCGCTGGCGGGAGTACGCTACGAGTCCGGGATCCTGCGGCTGGTGCTGCTCGGCACGGCGAGCCAGACGAAGATCGAGCTCAATCGCGGCGGGCTGCGCGCGCGCTGGCCGTTCTGCTGATCGCTGGGCGCAAGCTCAGTGCGATCGGGCGTGCTCCAGGCAGTACTCGGTCAGCTTGCCCCGGCACTTCTCCTGGCAGTCGCAGACCCGGAACTCGAGGTTCGGGTCGTCGGCGTCGCTGCGCCCGCACTTGGCGCAGACCCGCGTCTTGCGCGCGGGCGGGGCGAACACCGGGGCCGCCTTGCTGTGACGGGCCACGCCGGCTCCCCGCAGGCGAGCGCGGAGGGTGGAGCCGCAGAAGAGCAGGAAGTCGGCGAGCGCCACACCGACGGCGACGCGCGTCGCCAGATCGCCGGTGACCAGCGCGTAGACCATCAAGGCGCCGCCGAAGATGCCCAGGTACTTCACCTTCACGGGCAGGATCAGGAGCAGGACCTCGTAGTCGGGGAACTCCACCGCGAACGCCAGGAGGAGCACCTCCGCCACGTACTGCCCGCTCACCGGGCCCACCGCGAATCCCGCGGCCAACGTGCCCAGGGCACCGAGGAAGAAGAACAGGTCGAACCGGAAGCTGCCCCACTGCGCCTCGAGCGCCCTACCCATCGTGTGCAGGAACCAGAGCCCGAGCGCGGTCCAGAGCAGGCCGCTCCCGGTGACCGGGCCTGTCGGCGCGAACAGGAAGGTGAGCACGCGCCAGACCTCGCCGTTCAGGACGGCGTCAGGGTCGAGCCAGAGGAGGTGCAGCACATCCGGGCGCGCGAAGACGAGCAGGTGCAGCGCGCCGGAGATGCCGACCATCCAGAGGATGATGCCCTCCGGCGCGTAGCGGCCGAACCGGCGCTCGAGGCGTGCGAGGAGCTTCTCCACGAAGGCCTGATTAGCATCCGCGTGCTAGAAGGGCGACCCCAGATGGATCCGATCGCGCGATTCG
>DASQAS010000058.1:0-2116 GCA_035635635.1 Myxococcales bacterium
GCGTTCACCGACTCCGACTGCGTCGCCGATCCCGACTGGCTCTACTATCTCGCCGCGACCTTCATCTCCTCGGGGCTCCCGGCGGTCGGCGGGCCCAACCTGCCGCCTCCGGAGGATTCTTTCGTCGCCTCCTGCGTGGCGGCCTCACCCGGCGGCCCCCGGCACGTGCTGCTGGACGACGAGGAGGCCGAGCACATCCCGGGCTGCAACATGGCGTTCCGGCGCGAGGTGCTCGAGGAGATCAACGGCTTCGATCCGATTTTCCGGTCCGCGGGCGACGACGTGGATCTGTGCTGGCGGATTCAAGAGCGGGGGCATCGCATCGGCTTCAGCCCGGCAGCGATGGTGTGGCACTTCCGCCGCAACACGGTCCAGGCCTACATCGGCCAGCAGCGCGGCTATGGCAAGGCCGAGGCGCTCCTGTACTTCCGTCATCCCCATCGCTTCAATGCGCTCCTCTACTCGCGGTGGCGCGGCCGGATCTACGGCGGCATCTCGTCGCTGTTCTCGTGGCGACGGCCGGTGATCTACGGCGGTGTCTTCGGCCGCGGTCTCTTTCAGACGCTGTATCAGCCGCCCCAGAGCTTCCTCGCCCACCTGCCCTTCACGATCGAGTGGAACGTGACGGCGGCGGCGCTCGTTCTGCTGGCGCTGGCGAGCCGGAGCTGGCCCCTGGGGGCGCTGGGCCTGGTGCCGCTCATGCTGACGTGGGGCTCGTGTCTGGCGGGTGCGCTCCGCGCCCGCGTGGACGCCCCGGCCGACGAGATTCGCGGGCGATTGCTGATCGCGGTGCTGACGTACGTCGGCCCGCTGCTCCGCTGCCTCGAGCGCTATCGCTGGTGGGCCCGCGGCCTCTCCGCCGCCGAGCCGCCGCGGGGTCCTCGAGCCTCCGCGCTGCCGCTGTCGTGGCGCGATCGAGGGTTCGCGCTCTCGTTCTGGAGCGAGAACGGGGTCGAGAAGGAAACGATCCTGCACAAGGTGCGGGAGGCCGTGGTCGCGCGCAAGTATCTGGTCCTCGTGGACCAGGGATGGAGCGACTGGGACCTCGAGATCCACGGCGGCCTCTGGTCCCGGGCGCGGATCAAGGTCGCCACCGAGAACCACGGCGGCGAGCGCCGCGTCCTCCGCTTCAAGTGCGAGCTCCGGAGCTCGCGACTGGCGAGCCTCGGCACGCTGGGCGCGATCAGCGTGGCGCTGCTCGGGCTCAAGATCGGCTTCCTGCCGGTGATCCTGACCGGCGCCGCGGTCGTCATGAGCGTCGCGCTCGTTCGGGAGGGCTTGAACCTCGGCCGGATGCTCCACGATGTGCTGCGGACCGTGGCACGGCAGGCTCGGCTGCACCATGCGCCCGCGCTTCAAGATTCTCCGGCTCGGGCGAAGTGAGCACGGTCGCCCGCCGCATCCTCCCCTATCTGTCCGCCCACTGGCCGAGGCTCGCCTGGGCGCTCGTCCTGGCGCTGTTCATCAGCGCGTGCGAGCTGCTCAAGCCCTGGCCGCTGAAGATCGTCATCGATTCGGTCCTCGGCGGGCAGCCGCTGCCCTGGGACTGGGCCCGCGGATGGTCGTCCTCGGCGGTGCTCCTCGCCGCGTGTCTCGCCATGGTGGCTCTCTACGCCGTCGTCGGCGCCCTGCACGTGCTGAACAACTTCACGACGATCGAGGTCGGTCAGCGCATGGTGAACGACCTGCGCAGCGACCTGTACGCGCACCTGCACCGGCTGTCGCTCGGCTTCCACGGGCGCGCGCGCGTCGGCGACCTGCTCTACCGCGTCACCGCGGACACCCTCGCGCTCCAGTCCCTGACCATGAACTGCCTGTTTCCCGCGGTGACGGCGGCGATGCTGCTGGTCGGGATGAGCGTCGTCATGGTCCGGCTCGACCCGGCGCTGACCCTGCTGGGGCTCGCGGTGTGCCCGGCGCTCTTCGTCGTCATCGCGCGGCTCGACAGCCGCGTCGCCCAGGCGGCGGGCAAGCTCCGGGAGGGCGAGAGCGAGGTCTATGCGGTCGTGCAGCGGGCGATGTCGGCCATGCGCGTGATCCAGGCCTTCACGCGCGAAGACGACGAGCACCGCCGCTTCATGACCGCCAGCCAGCGGAGCCTCGCCGACGGCCTGCG
>DASQAS010000059.1:0-1590 GCA_035635635.1 Myxococcales bacterium
GGGAGTGGTTGCAACGATCGAAGCACTGGCGGCCGGCGTTCCCGTCGCCTCGCCCTGGCGCGAATTGATTGGGGCAGACCTCGCGGTGCGTCGGCACGACCCCGCCGGCCTTGGCGACCGGCTCCTCGCGCTGATGCAGGACCGGAAGATCGGTCATGCGCTGCGGAAGCGGGCGGAGAAGGAGTTCTCACTCGACGCGTTCCAGACGCGTCTGTGCGCGCTCTACGATGCCTTGCTGGCGCCTCTCCGAGCGCAAGCAGCTTGCTGACACTGCGAGGCCGATCGCGCCAGCTGTTGCGCGCTCGCTGATACATCCTCAATCAAGCATGCGGCGACGGCCAGTGCTGCGAACCTCAGGGGGCAGCACGTTCAAAACCAGATATCCCGTTCACTTGCGCCCTGAAGGCGGGCCCTTAACTTCTTGATCGGAGAGGCGGTCGTCGCTGCGGTCGCAGGTCCATGGGGGAGGGGGGCGTGGGACGGTGGCAGGAGCGCCTGCGGCGTTTCTTTGAGCTCGAGGGTACATCCGATCGCCTGCGGTCCATGGAGGGGCTTCGGGGGATCGCGGTCACCCTGGTGTTCTTCGTGCACTTCGAAGCGCTGTTCGGCGGTTGGGTCACGCCAGGCACCGCCTCCGCGCGCGCCGCGAACTTCCTCGCAACCGTCGGTTACACAGGCGTGGATCTCTTCTTCGTCCTGAGCGGATACCTGATCTACGGCGCGATCCTCAAGATGCGCGAAAGCCAGGGCGGGTACGCGACGTTCATGCGCCGCCGCGTGCGCCGGATCTATCCCACGTTCCTGGTGATGCTCGCCATCTACCTCGCCCTGTCGATCGTCCTTCCGAGCGAGAGCAAGCTGCCGGCGGGCCGCGGCGCCGCGCTGGTCTACCTGATCGAGAACGCGCTGCTGCTCCCGATCTTGTTCCGCGTGACTCCGCTGATCACCGTGTCGTGGTCCCTCAGTTACGAGGTCTTCTACTACGCAACGATTCCGCTGCTGGTCGGCGTCTTCGGCATGCGTCGGTGGCAGCCGCGCACCCGCGTGCTGGCGTTCGGCGCTCTCGCGGCGGGTTACGTCGTGGCCTGCTTCCACGGCGCGACTCACATCCAGTTCATCCTCTTCGTCTCCGGCATCTTCGTGTACGAGGCCTGCAACTCCGAGCGCGTGGTCCGGCTCTTGTCGCGGCCCGGCGTGCAGTGGATCGGGGTCGCCGCGCTCGCGGCGTTTCTGCCCGTCGCGTTCGTGGTGGTCACCGGCCGGGTGCCGGGCCTTCCCGCTGCGGACGCGGGGCGGCACATCGCGTGCGCCGTCTGGCTGTTCGTCGTGCTCTTCGTCGTGACGCTGGTGGCGTTCCGCGCCCCAGGACCGCTGCGCGAGCTGTTCTCCGTGGCTCCCCTGCGCTGGCTCGGGAACATGAGCTACTCGTACTACCTGATGCACGCCCTTGCGCTGAAGGGACTCGCGCTTGCCTTCGCACGCCTGCGCCCGGGGTGGAATCCCGGCGCGACGGGGCACTGGCTCTTGCTTCCCCTCGCGTTCGCAGTGACGCTCGTGAGCTCTGCCGGGCTCTTCGCCGCGGTGGAAAAG
>DASQAS010000060.1:0-38605 GCA_035635635.1 Myxococcales bacterium
CCTGCCCGGTACGGCCAGCCGCTTCAGCAATGTTGAGGGGGATCGAACTTGCTGCGCGGCGCAACTGATCAAGCAACGCGGCGTTCCCGCTTGGAACCTCTTCGGCAGCAGCAGCGGCCAATCCAAGGAACTCGATCGCACGGCGGTACACGTCGAGCTTCTGAAAGCTGAGCATGGGGATTCATGGAGCAGTTGCATCTGACATGCCGAGCAGTCGTCCACGGCCACGTCGCCGTCGCCGTCGCCGTCCACGATCACGACAACGTAGGACGACAGCGTCAACGTCTGTCGCTTGACTGAGCAGCATTGGGCTTAGCGGCTTGCTAGATGTCTACAAGCTCCGATCCATCTCGAGCTGCGTCAGCGTCCCCGGCTGGAACCCGGCCTTCTCGAAGAAGCGCGGAGCCAGCCCTTCGGGCATCAAGGGCTGCACGCTGAGCGCCGCGCCGGGATGGCGGGCCGCAAGCGCGCGCAACAGCCGGCTGGCATGACCGCGCAGGCGAACGGCCGGAAGCGTGAGCACGCCACGAATCAGGACGGCCTGCCCGCTCAGGCCGGAGACGTAGGCGAAGGCTTTGCCCTCCAGGGAGAAGCAGCGGGCGGAAGCGGGCGGCGCGGAGAGGCTGGCGGGCTCGAGCTGCCACGGCAGCCGCCCCGGATCCGCAGCGGCGAGCCGTGCGGCAAACTCGGCCGGGTCGCGTTCCTCCAGCTCGTGCGGCTCGGGCTGCAGGGTCTTCGCTTCATACCCCACCAGCCGGGTGACCGTCCGGAATCCGCCGCCCTCGTACAGCCGCCGGGCGGCGGGGTTGTTCTCGAAGACCTCCAGCCGCATGCGGCGATCGCCCCGCGCGCGAGCATCGTCCAGCAGACGTGCGAGCAGAGCGCGGCCCACCCCGGTCCCACGGGCCTCGGAGCGGATGCCCATCGCAGCCACCCGGCTGACCCAGCCGCGCCGCGCGACCATCGCCAACCCCACGGGCTCGCGTCCCCGCCAGAGGATCCGCGAGGCCTCGAGGTCGATGTCCTCGGACGCGATCCGCTCCGCCAGCGCCCCGGGAGTCATCCGGAATGGAATCACGTACCCTGCGAACCCGGCCGTGAAGACTTCCGCCAGCTCCGTCAGCCCAAGGTCGGCGGCGGAGTCGATCCTGTCCCCGTTCATGCAGCGGCTATACTCCGCGCCCGCCATGGTTGCAGACCGTATCGCACGCAAAGCCCGCCGAATCCTCCGCGCCGACCTCTGGGCGACCGTCGCGCCCATCCTCCTCATCGTCGGGGTCGCGTTCGGGATCACCATGCTGTTCGTCAAGCCCGCCCCGCCCAAGCGCCTGACCGTCGCGGTCGCGCCCGACGAGGGCGGCTCCCGGTACTTCGCCAAGCGCTACCAGGAGATCCTCAAGCGGCAGGGCGTCACCCTGGACGTGCGCCAGACCGGCGGGTCGCTGAGCAACGTCCAGCTCCTCGCGGACGACAGCAGCGGCGTGGACGTCGCCTTCGTGCAGAGCGGGACCAGCGCCGGCGATCACGCCGAGGGCATCGTTTCGCTCGGGAGCGTGACCTACGTTCCGCTCTGGGTCTTCTACCGGGGAGACCCGGTCGACGACGTGCGGGAGTTGAAGGGGCGGCGCATCGCGGTTGGAGCCCCCGAGAGCGGGACCCGCGCGCTCGCCATCACGCTTCTGTCCGCGAGCGGGGCCGACAAGGGCGGGACCGAGCTGCTGCCGCTCGACCGGGAGGCCGCCATCGAGCAGCTCAAGAAGAGCGAGATCGACGCGGTGTTCCTCGTCTCTCCCGCGGAGTCCCCCGTCATCAAGAAGCTCGCGGCGACGCCGGCGATCCGCCTTCTCAGCTTCGCGCGGGCCGACGCCTATGTGCGTCGTTTCCCGTATCTCACCAAGCTGGTGCTCCCGCACGGCGTGTTCGATCTCGCGGCCGACGTCCCCGAGCGCGACGTGTGGCTGCTCGCGCCGACGCAGAACCTGCTCGCCCGCGGCAGCCTGCATCCCGCGCTCGCTTATCTGTTGATGCGCGCGGCCACGGAAGTCCACGGGGCAGCAGGCATGCTGGCCAATCCGGGCGAGTTCCCGGCCCCGCGCGAGGCAGGGTTCCCGCTCAGCAACGTGGCCCGGCGCTACTATCAGGCCGGCGTCCCGTTCCTGCAGCGCTACCTGCCGTTCTGGGCGGCGAACCTCGTCGACCGGCTCTGGGTGATGCTGGTGCCCATCATCGCGGTCGCGGTCCCTCTGGGCCGCGCGGTGCCGGCGCTCTACCGGTGGCGGGTGCGCTCGCGGGTGTTCCGCTGGTACGCGCGGCTCAAGCAGATCGAGCTCCAGCTCGAGGAGCACCCGGCGCCGGACAAGCTGGTCGACATGCTCAAGCGGCTGGACGAGACCGAGCGGGCGGTGAACCAGATCCCCACGCCGCTGGCGTACGCCGAAAACCTCTACTTCTTCCGGGAGCACGTGGACGTGGTGCGCAGGCGGATCAACCGGCGGCTCGCGAACGAGCCGGAAGCGGAGCTCGCCTCGGCCTGACCGGTACAGTCGGCCCTTCGCGCGCCAGATCAGAGCGGCGGCCGCGCGACGACGCTACCATGGCGCCATGGACCGATCGGCACTCGAAGCAGCGTACGGCGCGGCGGTGCGGTTCCTGGATGCGGTGGACACCCGGCCCGTCGGCGCCACCGCGGACGCGTCCACCTTGCGCGAGGCGCTCGGTGGAGCGCTCCCCGAAGAAGGCGAGGCCCCCGCCCGCGTGGTGGAGGATCTCGCCCGCCACGCGGATCCCGGCCTGGTCGCGACGGCAGGCCCGCGGTTCTTCGGGTTCGTGATCGGCGGCAGCGTGCCGGCCGCCGTCGGCGCGGACTGGCTGACCACCGCGTGGGACCAGAACGCGGGCCTGTTCGTCCTCTCGCCGGCCGCCGCCGTGGTGGAGGAGATCGTGCTGGAGTGGCTCACGGAGCTCTTCGGCCTGCCGGCGGGCACCGGGATGGGATTCGTCACCGGCGGGCAGATGGCGAACACCACCTGTCTCGCCGCCGCCCGGCACCAGGTGCTCGCGCGCGCCGGCTGGGACGTGGCGGCAAAGGGATTGGCGCGGGCGCCGGAGATCGCCGTGCTGGCCGGCGCCGAAGCGCACGTGACCGTCCACGGGGCGCTGCGGCTGCTCGGGATCGGCGACGCTTCCGTGATCCGGGTGGCCGTGGACGGTCAGGGCCGCATGCTTCCCGACGCCCTCCGAAACGCGCTGCGGACGGTGCGCGGAAGGCCGGTCATCGTCTGCGCGCAAGCCGGCAACGTGAACACCGGGGCGTTCGATCCGCTGGCGGAGGTCACGAGCCTCGCGCGCGAGCACGGAGGAGCCTGGGTGCACGTGGACGGCGCCTTCGGTCTCTGGGCGGCAGGGAGCCCGCGGTACCGCAACCTCCTCTCCGGCGTGGGCGACGCCGACTCGTGGGCCACCGACGCGCACAAGTGGCTGAACGTGCCCTACGACAGCGGGCTCGCCTTCGTCCGCGACCGCGACGCGCACCGGGCGGCGATGGCGCGGACCGCGGCTTACCTGCAACCGTCCGAGACTTTCCGGGACAACTACGAATGGACGCCGGAATTCTCGCGCCGGGCCCGGGGATTCGCCGTCTACGCGGCGCTCCGGTCGCTGGGCCGCGCCGGGATCGCCGAGCTGGTCGAGCGCTGCTGCGCGCATGCGCGGATGTTCGCGGAGATCCTCTCGGGTGCGCCCGGCGTGCGGGTGCACAACGAGGTGGTGCTCAACCAGGTGCTGGTGCGATTCGAGCCCCCGGGCGCGACGCCGGAGCAGGGGGACCAGTGGACCCGCGAGGTGATCGCCCGCGTCCAGCGCCACGGCAGCTGCTGGCTGTCGGGAACCGTCTGGCGGGAACGGGCGCTGATGCGGATCTCGGCCTGCAACTGGAGCACGACCGTCGAGGACGTCCGCCGATCGGCCGCCGCCATCCTGCACGCGCATCAGCGGGGAAGCGCGGCTTGACGCACCGGGGGCGCCGGGTTACGCGGCCCCGATGGAATTCCACCGCTTCGACGAGCCTGGCAAGGTCAAGCTGGCCAACATTTCCGAGGAGCCGCCGGACGGGATCTCGAAGCAAAAGGCCAAGGAGCGGATCGAGGAGCTGAGCGGGGAGATCTTCGAGCTGCAGGACTGGATGTGGGGCGCGCGGACGCACGCACTCCTGATCGTCCTCCAGGGCCGCGACGCCGCCGGCAAGGACGGCGCGGTCAAGCACATGTCCGGGGCGCTCAACCCGCGCGGCGTAGTGGTGACGAGCTTCGGCGTGCCCACCGAGGAGGAGCGCGAGCACGATTTCCTCTGGCGGGTCCACAGGCAAGCTCCGCGCGCCGGCCGGGTCGGCATCTTCAACCGATCGCACTACGAGGATGTCCTGGTGGCGCGCGTGAAGGAGCTGGCCCCCAAGCCGGTGTGGAAGGAGCGCTACGGGCTGATCAACGGCTTCGAGCGGACGCTGGCCGCCGCCAACACCATCATCCTCAAGTTCTTCCTGCACATCAGCAAGGACGAGCAGAAGGAGCGGCTGCTCGCCCGCGAGAAGGACCCGGCTGGCGCCTGGAAGCTGAGCGTCGAGGACTGGAAAGAGCGCCAGCTCTGGGACGGCTTCACCGAGGCCTACGAGGACGCGATCGGGCGCTGCGCCAGCGCGGACGCGCCGTGGATCGTGGTGCCCGCGAATTCCAAGTGGTACCGCGACCTGGTCGTGGTGGAGGCGGTGGCGGAGGCGCTCCGGCCGCACCGGAAGGAGTGGCGGAAGACGCTGGACGACCAGGGGAAGGTGCTCCGGAAGGACGTGCAGGAGTGGAGGAAGCACACGGACGACCCGTGAACGGCCCTCCCGCGTTCGTCGTTGTGTATTGGGACTAGCGCCGCCGCGTCCTCGCCGCCTTCCGCGCCGCCTGGCTGCGGCTGCGCGCGCTGCGCTGGTGCGCCGCGGTGCGCGCTTGGCGGGAGATCGACCGCCGCGAGGCCGACGAGCGCGGCTCCCGCTTCAGCGCGCCCCGCACCGCCCGGGCGCGCCGGGCGGACGTCCTGCGCGACTTGCGCGAGCGCGAAAGGTCCCTCTTCGCCTGCCGCCGCGTCGAGCTCGAGGTGGTCCCGCGCCGAGGCGGGGGAAGCTTCACGCCGGCCCGCCGGGCCTTGGAAAGGCCGATGGCGATGGCCTGTTTCGCCGAGCGGGCCCCATGCTTGCCTCGCCGGACGTGATGGATCTCTTCGCGGACGAACTCGCCGGCCTGGGTGGAGGGCGACTTGCCTTCCGCCGCGTCCCGGCGTGCGCGTTGCAACGTCTCCTTCTCGGGCATCGGAAACCTCCGAGCGCAAGGTAGGCCTTGCCGCTGGCACCGGCAGCGCCCGGGGTCCGCTCGGCTGGGGCGGTCGGGACGCGGTGCGGCAAGACGTTCGACCCAGCCAGGTCCAGCCGCGGCCGTGACGATCCCATGACGAGGCAGTGCGCATCCTGCTTCGCATGAACGTCCTCCTGGTGCAGCCCTTGGCGCCGAAGACGTACTGGGGTTTCCAATACGCGGTCAGGATCGTGGGAAAAGGCGCTCCCCATCCGCCTCTCGGCCTCGCGACGCTCGCCGCGCTCCTCCCGGATCGCTGGAACCTCCGCATCCTCGACCTCAACGTCGCGCCGTTGCGCGACGGCGATCTGGAGTGGGCCGACGCGATGCTGGTGACCGGCATGCTGGTCCACAAGGATTCGATACACGCCGTGATCTCGCGAGCTCGCCGGCGTGGTCTCCGGACGGTGATGGGCGGACCCGCCGCGAGCTCGCGGCCGGACGAGTTCGCCGACGCGGACCACGTCTTCGTCGGCGAGGCCGAGGGGCGCCTCGACTCGCTGATCGCCGCGCTGGAAAGAGGCGAGGGCCCGCACGTCCTCTCGCCCGCGGACGAGAAGAAGCCGGACATGACGCTGGCGCGCGTGCCGCGCTTCGACCTGCTCGACCGGCGCCGGTATACCTCGATGAGCGTGCAGGTCTCCCGCGGCTGTCCGTTCCAGTGCGAGTTCTGCGACATCATCGAGCTGTACGGCCGCAACCCGCGGGTGAAGTCGCCCGACCAGGTCGTGCGGGAGCTCGATACCCTGTACGCTCTAGGCTGGCGCGGATCCGTCTTCGTGGTCGACGACAACTTCATCGGCAACCGCCGCGAGGCAGCCAAGCTGCTGCCCGAGGTGGCGCGGTGGCAGACGGCGCACCGGCGGCCGTTCGAGCTGTACACCGAGGCCAGCGTCGATCTGGCCTCGCTGCCCGTGCTGGTCGACTCGATGGTGGCGGCGGGGTTCACCACCGTCTTCCTCGGGATCGAGACTCCCTCGGCCGAGTCGCTGAAGCAGACGAAGAAGCTGCAGAACCTCAAGCTCCCGCTGGAGGAGTCGGTGATGCGGCTGACCAAGGCGGGCCTCGAGGTCTACGCCGGCTTCATCGTCGGCTTCGACACCGACGGCGAGCACATCTTCGAGGTCCAGGAGAAGTTCATCTCCAGCTTGCCCATCGCCGCGGCGATGATCGGCCTGCTTACCGCGCTCCCCAACACCGCGCTCTGGCGCCGTCTGGAGAAGGAAGGGCGGCTGCGGTCCGATACCTCGTCCGGAGATCAATTCGGCCGCCCGAACTTCGATCCCGTCCTCGACGAGCGGACGCTGCTCGAGGGGTACCGCAGGCTGATGGCCGCGATCTACCAGCCGGACGCTTTCTACGACCGCTGCGAGGCGCTGGTCCGCGATCTGGGGACGGGCCGGGCGCGGTCGCTGTCCTTCGACGCCCTGGCGATGTTCGCGCGCATCCTGCTGAGCGTTGGCCTGCTCTCGCCGCGCCGCCTGAGGTTCTGGCGGCTATTCTTCAAGGCCATGCGCCGGCCCTACGCGTTCACGAAGGCGATGTCCATCGCGGTGCAGGGCGAGCACTTGATCCGGTACACGCAGGAGGACGTACTGCCGCGGATCGATGCGGCTCTCGCCGAGCTGGCGGCAACAGGAACGTCGACGCGGTCGATGCCCATGTCCGAAGCGCGGGCGTGATTCGGCTCCTTCGGCGGCCCGCGGGTTGCGCGCCTCGCGCACACCAGGTCTGCCCGAATCAATCCCGGCCCTGGATCGGATCCGTCTCGACCGAGCCCTACGACACCCGCCGCTTGAACAGCCGCGACATCAATCCCTTCTTCCCCTGCTGCGGATCGGGCCCGTCGAGGCGCTCCGGTTCCGCCGCCGCGCCGCCCGCCAGCCGCCGCTTCACCATCTCCGGCGTGTCCTGGGTGCTGAACGTCGCGCTCACCATGCGCCGCGTCCCGCGCTCCTCGGCCGACACGGTCAGGATCGACTCCGCCGAGACGATGAACTGGATGTCGAACACGATGTTGCCGTCCGTCCCGGGAGGGATATCGGGCACGATCAGCGTTCCCAGGTACTCGTTCTGCTGGGCCCGCTCCGCCTCTCCCTGGAAGATGGGGATCTCCAGGTGCTTCTGGTCCTTCTGCGAGGTCCAGATCGAGTACGTCTTCTTGTGCGGCAGCGAGGTGTTGCGCTCGATCACCTTCTTGAACCGTCCGCCGGGCAGACCGACCCCGATGCTCATCGGCAGCACGTCGACCAGCACCATGCCGCCGATGTCTCCCGAAGACATCGAGTGCGCGAGCAGGGCGGCGCCCAGCGCCACGGCCTCGTCGGGGTGCACCGACTTGGAGGGCTCCTTGCCGAAGAACTCGCGCAGCCTGGCGCGCACGATCGGCATGCGGCTCTGGCCGCCGACCAGCAGCACTTCGCCGATGTCGGCCGGCTTGAGGCCGCAGTTGGTGAGCACGTCGTCGCAGACGCGCAGGGTCCGTTCCACCAGGTCGGTGGTCAGCTTCTCCAACTCGGCGCGCGTGACGGTCGAGTCCAGGTTGTAGCCCTTCTCGCCGACCATGGTGATGAAGGGCACGTTGACCTGCGTGGTCAGGCGCTCGGAGAGCGAGATCTTCGCCCGTTCGGCGGCGTCGGTGACGCGCTGGAGCGCGACCCGATCGCCCTCGAAGGTGATGCCGTGCTTCTGGTTGAAGCGGGCGAGCAGGTCCTCCACCAGCGCCTTGTCGAAGTCGACGCCCCCGAGGAAGGTGTCGCCGCCGGTGGAGATGACCTCGTAGACGTTTCCGTGCAGCTCCAGCACGCTGGTGTCGAAGGTGCCGCCGCCCAGGTCGTAGACCATCACCCGCTGCTCGAGCGATCGGCCCTGTGCGAACGCGATCGCCGCGGCGGTGGGCTCGTTGACGATCCGCTCGACGTCCAGCCCCGCCAGCGCTCCGGCCGCGCGCACCGCCTGCCGCTGGTTGTCGTTGTAGTACGCCGGCACCGTGATCACCGCGCGCGAGATGTCGCAGCCCAGCCAGCGCTGGGCCAGGTCCTTCACCTCCGCCAGCACCAGCGAGGAGATCTTCTGCAGCGAGAAGACCTGATCGCCGATCTTCACCGCGGCCTCGCCGCGCGGGCCGGCCACGATCTCGTAGCTGAAGCGACCCAGCAGGTCGGTCACCACCGGCGACTTGAACTGCCTCCCGATCAGGCGCTTGGCGCCATAGACGGTGTTCCTCGGGTTGATCAGCAGCTGGCTGCGAGCCGGATGGCCCACCATCAGCTTGCCCTTGTCGCTGAGCGCGACCACCGAAGGAATGGTGTTGTAGCCCTCGCGCGAGGGGATCACGAAAGGCTTGCCGTCCTTCACCACCGCGGCGCAGGAGTTGGTGGTCCCCAGGTCGATTCCGATCACAGGCCCGGACGGCTTCCCGGTGCGCGTCGCGGGCGGAAGCTCGTCGACCTCGTCCGCGGGTTGCGCCACGGGCTGCGGCGGCGGCGCCGCGCCAGGCGCCAGCGTCGGCCTGGGCAGCGGCGGCGGAGCGGGGCGGCGCGATTCCCCCCAGTTCGAGGGAGCGGCGGTCGCCGAGGCCGGGATGGCGGAGTGGGGCGCAGGCGGGGTGCGCGGTTGTGCCGGCGCAGCTGGGGCAGGCGGGGCGGGTGTCGCTGTCGGTGGAGGCTCAGGCGCTGCAGCCTCCTCTGGAGGCGTCGCGGGCGGTGGAACGTACTCGTCCAGCGGAGCCGCGCCCGGTGGAGGAACGTACTCGTCGAGCGGACCCTGCGGCTCGGCCGAAGCGTCCGGCCACGCGGGTGCCGGCGTCTCGGGCCAGGCCGGCGCCGGGGCTTCGGGCCAGGGAGACGAAGTCGCATCCGGCCACGCTCCGGCTGACGCTTGGTCGGGAGCGGTCGCCACGGCCGCGGGCGGAGCAGGCGGGGTGATGGGCGGCGGGGGCGCGATGATGGTCGCCGGCGGCGGTGGAGCGGCGCGCTTCGCAGAAGACGACGCCACCGGAGCAGGAGGAGGCGGCGCGATCTCGTCCTCCTCGATCGCCACGTCGAAATGGTCCTCGATCATCGTCCGCGCGGGCGCGACCGCGGTGCGGGACGGAGGTGGCGTCGGCGGCGGAGGTGCAGGCCGGGCGCCGGGAGTCGCAAGCTTCGGCGCGGGCGCAGGCCTCTCCGCGACCGGCTTCTTCGGGGGCTCCGGCGGAGGCGGCGCTTTCGCGGGTGGCGGCGCAGCCGCGGCCGGAGGTGCCGCGGCGGCGCTCGCATCGACCGGCTTCAGCAGCGGCGGCGGCTGGCCGCCCATCCAGGCGATCAGCTCGCGGCCGGGATCGTCCATGCGCGCGAGCCACAGCGACATCCCCGGCTCGCCGCGCTCCGCCGGCTCGCCGGGCTGCACCACCTTCTCCACCACCGCGTTGGCGCGGAAGCAGTGCTTGCCGTCGCTCAGCGTCGTCGTGAGCCGGATGGCGGTCCCGACCGGCCGCGGACTCGACGTCCGCAGGAGGAACAGCCGGGAGCACAGCTCCGGGTGGCGCGCGCGAACCTCGTCGAGCGTGGTGCAGGGCAGCTTGACCTGCAGCCCCAAGCCCGTTTTCTTCGCTCCCCTCGGCGAAGAAGGGTCCGCGGGTCCGCTGCCGCTCACGCCCGCATTGTCCGGTGACGCGCGAACGGTGCCAAGAAAGCTGCGAGCGAGATCTCCCCACCCCTGCGGCGGCTCTGCCACCCCGGTGCGTGCGCGCGCCGCGCACCCGCGCCGCTACGAACGGTCGGGAGACGCCGGCCGCGGTCCCGCCGGAGCTGGAGGGCGGGCGCAGAAGCGCTCGACCACGTCCATCAGCGTCCCGAGGTCCACCGGCTTGGTCAGGTATCCCTGAGCGTCCATCTGCGCGGCAGCCGCCTGCGCGTCCGCGTGGGCGCTGAGGACGATCACCGGGATGCCGCTCAGCGCCGGATCGCGCTGCTGAACGGCGCGAAACGTCCGGCCGTCCATGATCGGCATCATCACGTCCAGCAGGATGACGCAGGGCGGCTGCTGCGCCGTCCGCAGCTCCTCGAGCGCCGCCACGCCGTTCTCCGCCCGCAGCGGCTTGTAGTCGCCGTCCTCGAGCACCTCCGCGAGCGCATTCCGGAGGTCGGCGTCGTCCTCGACGATCAAGATCGTCTTGTCGCACCCCTGGTCGGTCATGCTTGCGCCCGCGCGGCCGTCTCGTGCTCGTCCACGGGCTTGATGGACCAGCGCGGCAACTCCACCACGAACGTCGATCCGTGTTCCAGCTCGCTCTCCACCGCGATGGACCCGCGATGCGCCTCGACGATGTATCGGGTGATGTAGAGGCCGAGCCCCAGGCCGCCGTAATTGCGGATGGGAGCGGCGCGCTGGAACCGCCCGAAGATCCGGTCCACGTCGTCGGGAGCGATGCCGATCCCTCGGTCGGCGACCTTCAGCCGGACCTTGTGGTCGTCCGCCTCGAGGCTCACGACGATCGGCTTCCCCGCGCCGTACTTCACGGCGTTGGACAAGAGGTTGACCAGCACCTGCTCGAGCCTCAACCGATCCCAGCACCCTTCGACCCGCTCCGGAACGTCCAGCTGCAGCGGAGCGCGAGACTCCAGCGACGGATCGCGGAAGTCGTCGGCGACCTGGCGCACCAGCGCCGACAGGTCGAAGCGCTCCAGCGCCATCTCCACGCGCCCCTGGGCGATGCGCGAGACGTCGAGCAGCCGTTCGATCAGCCGGGAGAGCCGCTCGGTCTGCCGCACGGCGCCGCCCAGGCGCTCGATCCGCCGATCCGGATTGCTGGTCCGCTCCAGGCTCTGCAGCTTGAGCTGCAGCGCGGTGAGCGGAGTCCGCAGCTCGTGTGCCGCTACCGAGATGAACTCGTCGCGTTGCTGCAGCGCCTCCTGCGCTTCGGTAGCCCTGCCGCGCTCCGCGATCCGCTCCCGCTCGGCCACGCGAACCTGCTCCTCCAGCCCGGCGCGCGCGACGGCGGCCGCGATCACGTTGGCCACGGCCTGGAGGAAGCTGAAGTCGTTCGCGGCCAGCGGGCGCGAAGGAGAGACCGACAGCGCCCCGAAATCGCTCAGGCGCTCGGGGCCATGGATGGGCACCGACCTCGCTCCCGGCGGCGGCTTGTCGTCCCCGCGCAAGACGCGCACATCCTCGACGTGGAGGATCTCCTGGACCGTGCGGACGGCCCGCTCCATGACCAACGCCAGCTCGGGCGTGCGCAGGGCGAAAAGGCCCAGCTCCGAGATGGCCTCCTGCTGGCGGGCCCGTTCGACCATCTCTTCCGCGACGCGCTTGCGGGCGGTCAGGTCCCGGGTCACCTTCGCGAACCCGAGCAGGGTTCCCTCGGCGTTGCGCACCGGCGTCAACACCACGCTGGCCCAGAAGCGCGAGCCGTCCTTGCGGACCCTCCACGCATCTTCCTCGAAGCGGCCGATGGTGGTCGCGATCTCGAGCTCGCGCTCGGGCCTGCTTTCGCGGGCATGCTCGGGCGGATAGAAGCGGGAGAAATGTTCGCCGATGATCTCGCGGGCGGAATACCCGTTCAGCCGTTGCGCCCCCGGGTTCCAGCTGGCCACGCGGCCTTGGCGGTCGAGCATGAAGATGGCGTAGTCGGTCACGGCGTCGACCATCAGCCGAAGCCGTTCCTCGCTCTGGCGAAGCGCCTCTTCGGCCCGGCGGCGATCGGTCAGGTCGCGCGTGACCTTCATGAACCCGACCACCGAACCATCAGGGCCGATCAGGCGCGAGATGACGACGTCGGCCCAGAAGCAACTGCCGTCGCTCCGCACCCGCCAGCCTTCCTCCTCGACGCGGCCGTTCCTGGCCGCCTCCGCCAGGAGCACGTGGGGCCGGCCGGCCGCCCGATCCTGCTCGGTGTAGAAACGGGTGAAGCTCTGCCCGATGATCTCCCTCGGAGCGTACCCCTTGATGTGTTGGGCCCCGGTGTTCCAGGTGAGGACTACGCCGTTCGCATCGAGGAGGAAAATTGCGTAGTCCCTGACGCTGTCCGCGACGGCGCGGAATCCCGGCGACGCAAGAAGTTCCTTGAGATCGACATGCACACCATGACTTTGCATGGAGTCCCATTGAGTAATCATCGGCGTAACACGAGGCAGTCACGTATCGCACAGAGGCGCTCTGCCGCCGTGCGAGCGCCTCCGCTCGTGCGCGACCATCAGGCGGGGCAAGCCGCCAGCCTGGCTGAGGTGCGACATGCGCCGGCGGATGCCCACCCTGTAATTTGCGCCCGGGGCTGGATTCTGGGTCAATGCGCGTCGATGCAGGAGCTCTCCCCTCTAGCCCCGGCGCCCGAAGCGCTCGTCGTCGAGGACGACGCGGACGCGCGGCGGCTGGTGGGGTCGTGTCTGCGGCGCCTGGGCCTGCGCGTCACCGAGGCGGCCACGGGCGCGGAGGCCGCCGCGCTTCTGGACCGCTCGATCCCCGACGTCATCTGCCTCGACCTGCGCCTGCCGGATGCCAGCGGCCTCGCGTTGTGCGAGCAGATCAGGTCCTCCGCCCGGTTGCGCGACGTGCCGGTGGTGGTGATCAGCGCTCTTGCCCAGCCGTCGGATCTCGCCCAGGCGGAGGTCGCCGGAGCGAACGGCTACGTGACCAAGCCGTTTCGCGCGCACGCCCTGGCGCAGTCGATCCGCGAGGTGCTCGCTCTCTCGTCCGTCGCCGCGAGTTGAGAGCATGCCCAGGACATCCGTCCCCGAGCCTGACGGCGCGATCGGCAACGAAGGGTCCACTCGAGTGGCCGCCGCCCGGGCTGGCGCGCGATACACTCGGGCGCCTCGATGAGCCAGCCCGACGCCGGCGACCTGCCCTTTCCTGAAAGCCTCTGCCACCGCTGCGCCGCGCCACCGCGCTACATCCGCACGGCCACCAGCGTCTTCATTCTCTGCCCGATCGTGCCGGAGAAGTACCCGCGCCAGCCGGTGCGGACCTGTCCCTATTTCAAGCCGAAGCCCGGCAATGGGACGCTGTCCCCGTAATCCAGAAAACGGCTACATCTTGCGGTACACGCCCACCACCACCCCGATGATCTGGGTCTCGCGGAACTCGTCGCGATTGACGTAGATGGGCTTGAGACGCGGGTTCGAGGGCTGGAACCGGATCCGGTCTCCCTCGGGATAGAACCGCTTCACGGTGGCCTCGCTGCCCGCGGTGTTGTCGATCATCGCCACCACGATCTCTCCGGCCGAAGCCTGCAGCTGCTTGCGGACGAAGATGTAGTCGCCGTCGAAGATGCCGTCGCCGATCATCGAGTCGCCCGAGACGCGAAGGGCGAAGACCTTCCGGCCGCCGTCGCCGACCAGGACGCTGTCGATGCGCACGTGATCGGTGATGTTTTCCTCAGCCAGGATGGGCTCTCCGGCGGCCACCTTGCCCAGCACGGGGATCTCCACCACCTCTCCGCCGGAGACGGCCGAGAGCTCGCGCCGGCTGAGTCGCGCGAAGCGGGGCGCGCCCGTCCGTCCGCCTTCGATCACGCTGAGGGCCCGGCTCTTCAGCTCCCCGCGCATGAGGTACCCCTTGCGCTCGAGCGCCTTGAGGTGATCGTTGACGCCGTTGGTGGAGCGGATGCCGAAATGCTCGCCGATCTCGCGGATGGTGGGCGGATACCCTTGTTCCTGGATGCTCTTCTTGATGAAAGCGAGGATCTTTTCCTGGCGCTCGGTCAGGGGCTCGGTCATGGCCCTGCCACGCTACTGAACGCGTGAACACTGGTCAAGTTTTCAGTCAGCAACTCAAGCACCCGCGCGCTTCAGCGCGCGGAACGATAGACCGCGACCGGGCCGCTGTTGCTCCGAGCCGCGACGTACAGGAATTCCTTCCCGCCGCCCAGGTCGATCCCCCGCCCATCCACGATCTGCGTCAACCCCGCACCGAGCCCCGGCTTTGAAACCGCCGCAAAATCCGAAACCGTAGCCGGCGTCTGAGCCGACGACGCATAAAGCAAGATCCCCCCCGGGGAGTCATACCCCACATAGACGCGCTGCGACGTCGCCACCAGCAGCGAGATCGTGCTCAGCCCTGCCACGTTCATCTGCGAGAGCTGCGCGTCCCCCGAAGAGTTCGCCGCAATCAACGTCCAATCCGAAGGACTGCACACGCCCCCGCTCGGGTTGCACCCCCAGATCTGCGGCCCCGCAGTCGTGTTTCGTGCCAGGTACAGGCGCGCTCCCGAGACGGCCATCTGCGGTACCGCCTTGTCGGACGGAACGAAGTCCGACGTCTTGCTGGTCATGACCGGCGCCTTCGCCGTCCACGCTGCCGCCGACGGAGTGCAGTTGGCCCACGCCGACCCGTTGTAGCGCGAGCACCCTCCGGCATTTCCGTTGACCGAGGAGCCGTCGTTCGCGGCGTACAGCCAGCCGCCGAGCGCGACCATCGAGTCGATCAGCCCCGTCCGGCGCGAGTTCAAGGTGAACGGCGTCGGCACGTACGTGATGGTCGGTGTCACAGGCTGGGTCGAGTCGCCCGGAAGCCCGGTGAGCTTGAGGATGACCGGCGTGCCGGACCCGCCCCCGTCCGCGAAGCCCACGTACAGCACGCTTCCCACTCCCGCGACCGCCGAAGTGCCGCGCGTGCCACCGCCCGGACTGATGCCGACGAACGGGAACTCGGGCGTCGTTCCCGTATCGGTCGTGAGATAGATGTGCTTGAGCAGGCTGCTCTGGCGGGAGCCGGCGGCGAAGAGCCACTCGTGTCCGTCGACGGTCACCGAGCTGAACAGGCCGCGGCCGTCCTCGTCATCCGGCCCGCACTCGAGCGTATCCGGAGCGCACCCGACCGAGCCGAGGGATGGAAAAGCGGTCGGGGTAGGGGAGACGGCGTTCTTGATGTTGCCGAAGTCGGTGTCGAACCCGAAGTGCACGAGCTGGGCCCCGGTGCCGTCGTGGTTGATCCGCACGGCGCTGGCGCCGTCGCCGCTCGGTCCCAGATAGACGCGCCCGGCGTACTCGAAGACGAAGGCAAAGGGAGCGCCGTCGGCGAACGGGTCCGAGGCGACGGGAACCGCGTCCCCGATCACCGTCGTTCCGCTCGCGCTCACCGTCACGGGATTGCCGGACCGCGCGTCGGTGCCTGCGGCGGAGAGATCGAACCGCACGCTCCCCTGCGCGACCGCCTTGTACGTCCAGTTGAAGATCATGCTCTGGCCCGCCGGAACGTCCTTCGCCGGACCGGGACCCGACTGAAGCGTTACGCCGCCGGTGCCGGAGACCGCGATCGAGGGCTGCACTCCGAGCGCGTCGACGATCCCCGGGTTGTCCAGCTGGAGCGAGACCGTGAACGTCTCGTTCGGGAGCGCGCCGGGCGGGATCGTGGGCGTAGCGTCGAGGATGGCGACGGCGGCGAAGATGATCACCATCCACTGCACGGGCCCGACGCTCACCTGGGCCCCGCCGGTGGAGTCGGTGCCCGCTCCGCTGCAGCCGAGCGTCGCCGTGCCCTCGTTGGTTCCGCTCGCCGTCCAGACGAAGGTGCGCGTGGCCCCGGCCGGAATGTCCCGCGGATCGGGCGAGGTCACGACCGAGACGATGGCCGGCGCGGTCAGCGGGTCGAAGTGGACGCCCAGCGCGTCCGAGCCGCCATCGTTGGTCACGTCGACCGAGATCTGGAACGGCGGGCCGGCCGGCTGCGTGGGCGGAGCGGTGGGCGACGAGACCGTCAGATGCGCCGGGGTCACGATGGGAATGGAGATGCTCGCTGCGGCGGTCACCGGGCTTCCGTCCACCTCGTCGGTCCCCGCGAACGGAAGGTTCAGGAGCAGGAGGCCGGGCGCGGTCGCGCGGACGCGCCAGACGAAGACGTGGGAGTCGCCCGCCGCGATGTCCGTGCTCTCCGGAGGAGCCACCACGGCCGCGGGCGGCCCGGCCATCACGGCGGCCCCGGCCCCGACCGCGAGGGCCGCCTTTCCTCCGGCGTTCGTGACGGTCACGGCCACGGCGATCTCGTCGCCGACGAGCGCGCGAGGCGGCGCCGACGTTGACTCGAAGAGCACGGCCGGAACGCCGTCCAGGGCCTGGAACGCGCCATCGATGGCCCCGGTCCCGTAAGGACCGCTCAGCGATAGCCCGTAGGTGCCCGGCGGCAATCCGGCCGGAACGGTGGCAGCGAGCGTGCTCGAGTCGATCCAACGCACGTCGCGAAGCTCGTAGGTACCGAGGGAGGCGTGGAAGTCCGCGTCGAGCTCGATGCGGGTCCCGCCCCCCAGCTCCTGGACGACGGCGGGCGTGAACGCGCTGCCGTGCACCACCACCGAGGTGTCGCGACCCACGTACGCGGCCGCGGGCTCCACCGATTGCGGGCTCGGGGGCGGAGGCGGAGCCGAAGTGCGGCTGCAGGCCACCGCGGCGATCAGGAGCGCGCTGGCCGCTCCGCGCCGAAGGCGCGGAAATGCGGCTACGCTTTTCCTACCGGCCCTCAATGCGCACCCCAAACAGCAGCGTGACGGTCCGCAGCGGACCGGTCAGCATCGGCAACCCCGGGCTGTCGATCCAGCCGGCGCGCGCCTCGACGAAAGGAATCGCGATCCCGATCCGCCGCTCGGCGCCCACGGCCCCCTGGATCCCAGGAGCGATCGCGAAACCGCGGCGCTCCGGGGCACCGCTTGCGGAGACGCGCGTCCAGTAGGCCGCCGCCGACGGCCCGGCGGCGATCCAGATCGCGGACTGTTCGCCGAGGCCCTGCCGGAACGTCGCGGAGAGATGGACGAGCATCAGGTCGAGCCGCGATCCGGCGGAGACCGCGGATCCGCCGGCGAACAGCAGATCGGACTGCTCGCGATGCGCGTAGTCCGCCTCGATGGAAAGGGCGAGCTGCGGACCGAAGCGGTCGGTCCGGTACGCGGCCTCGACGCCGAACAGCGGGGCGGAGAAGCCGGAGAAGTTGGACAGGTAGCCCACCTTGGGGCTCAGGGTGAGAGACCCTCGCGGCAGCAGCGTGACGCGCGCGTGGCCTTCGGCGGACCCGGCGCGCAAGGAGAGGACCGCATTGCCGCGGCGCTCCAGCAGCGGCGGGACATAGGTCGCGTACAGCGTGCCGCCGGCGTCCTCGAGCTCGGCGCGACCCTGGTCGACGGAGACCTCGGGGCGCGCGCCAGGGATCGGGTTTCCGTACCGGTCCCGGAGCTCGACCTGAAGCCGGTGGCGGCTCGAGCCGTCGGCGATCAGCACCGGCGCGGGATCGTCGAACGCGATGACCTCCGCGGGGCCGGGCACCAGCGGCAGCTTCTGGGCCGCAGACGACCCGGGAGCGCTGGCCCGCACCTCGATCTCCTTGCGGCCCGCAAACGACGGCTCCAGCGAGACGGTCACGCTCCATTCGCCCGGGGCGGTCGCGACCGTGGCCAGCTGCCCGCCGGTCGTCTCGAAGGCGAGCTCGTCCGAGGACGCATTGCCGGCCGCGTCGCGGGCGACGACATGGAGCCGCGCCTCCGGATCGTCCGCGCGGATCCGGTCCCGGTCCGCCGAAATGGCGATGCGTTCGGCCGGCCCGCCGCGAAGCAGCAGCGATGCCTCCGCCACGAACCGCGGGTCGCCCTCCAGCACCGCGGTGACGCTCACCTTGCCCGGCGGGCCGGGGGGCAGCGAGAGCGACGCTTCGTAGAGGCCCGGCGCGCGCTCCCGCGCCGGGCTCAGGGTCCCCCGGTTGGTGCGGAGCTTGAGCGCCGCTCCGGTTCGAGGCTGGCCGCCCCCGGTGACGGCGACGGCGAAGACCGGCACCGTCTGAGGCCGGTCGGCAGGGCGGGCAGTGTCGCCGAGCGCCAGGTGGACGGTCCGCGACGGAGGGACGTTCAGCGGGATGATGCGCTTTCCGTGGTGCGCTTCCCGGACGCCCGGCGGAACCTCGACGGGCACCTGGGCCTGCCCGGAAGCGTCTGCGACGACCGGCCCGAAGGTCCGGCCGGCGATCTCCACGCTGATGCTGCCGCGCGGACGCGTCTTCACCACCGCGTCGCCCTGGCCCCAGAGCGGGATCGCCGTCCAGGCGACTTCCCCCTGGACCACGGCGGTCAGGATGGCGACCTGCGGCAGCTCGTCGTCGGGCGGGAAGTAGTCGGCCGCCCAGGAGCCCGCTCCCGCGGCGCGGACGTTCTCGATCCGCCCCGCGCTTGCCGAGAGCGTCGGAGCCTCCGCCGCCTCGACCCGCACCTTCGCGCGCGCGTCCTTGCCCAGGTGGAGCGGAGACGGCTCCACCAGTACCGCGACGGCGATGAGCGCGGCCGCGGTCATTGTCCCTTCTTCCTCCAACGGATGGCGAAGTCCTTGATGTGCGCGACGCTGCCGCTGGTGCCGCAGTCGATCGACCGCGCGGTCTCGCGTCCGCCGGCGTCGCGGATCGCGACCAGCACGCTGGTCTTGCCCGGGTCGGCCGGCACGCGGACGCGGAAACGGCCGTCCTCGGCGATGGCGGCGGGAGCGCCGTCGACCAGGACCTCCGAGCCGGCCGGCGCGGTGCCTTCCACCTGCGCGCAGAGCTGTTCCCCGTGCTCCTGCGCGGGAGCGGCGTCGGCGACCTTGAGCAGCAGCCGGGCGGGGATCGCCTCGGCGCTGGACGGGGGCTTTCCCGCGACGGCGATCGCCTGCGTGCCGGCGCGGACCTCCACCGTCTTCTGCTGCGAGGTCAGGTTCACGGCACCCGTCTCGGTGGCGATGGCCACCGCGGTGCCGGTGGAGAGTACGCCGAAGCGCGCTCCCTGCGTCTCCGCGACCGCCGCGCCGTCGGCGCTCTCGATGCGCAGCAGCCGCGCGCCGTCCGCCTGGTAGTCGACGGCGATGCGGCCCCGGGACAGCTTGAAGTGGTGGACCTTCTCGGTGATCTCGCGCACCGTGAGCTGGGTGGCCTCGGTCACGGTGAGGCGGCTGCGCGCCCCGACCACCAAATCCGTCCGGCCGTCGCGGCCGGTCCGCACGGAGTCGTCCGCCCGCAGCCGCTGCCCGACGGACAGGACGGCGGTTCCTCCGTTGGGCGAAAGCCGGACCACGTCGCCGGTCACCGCCACCACGATCGCCTCGTCGGCGCGCGTCTCTTCGTGAGCCTGGGCCGCGGCGGCCCGGGCGGAAGGGCGATAGAGCGTCCCGCGGAACAGCACCCACGCGCCCACCAGGAGCACCACCAGCACGGCGGTCGCCTCGGCGATGGTCCGCGTCTGTCCGGCCCGCGCCATCAAGCGTCCCCCAGCCGGATGGAGAATTCGGTCACCGCCCAGGAGAGCCGGCGCGCATCGCCGGGCGGCACCAGCAGCACGTCGCCGCCGGTCCGCTGCATCCCCTGGCGGGCGATGTGCAATCCCAGCCCGGTGCCGCGCCCCGGCGGCTTGGTGGTGAAGCGCGGCTGGAACAGGCGCGCCTGGTGCTCCGGAGCGATTCCGGAGCCTTCGTCGCTGACGCGGACCTCGAGCGGACCCTGGAGGACGCGCAGGGCGATCCGGCCCCGGCCGCCCGCTTCCTCCACCGCGTCCAGCGCGTTGGCCAGGACGTTGACCGCCGCGTGCAGCAGCGCGGTGGCCGACCCGAGGGCTTCGCGTGCTCCGTCGCGCCCCCACTCGAACCGCGGGCCCAACCGGCGCAGGCGCCAGGAGAGCAGGTCCACCGCCCGCTGCACCACGGGCTCCACCGGGAAGCGCGTGCTCGGGACCGCGCCCGGCTCGAAGAGCTGCTGGTAGCCCCGGAACAGCTCCTCCAGGCGCGCCACCTGCGCGGCGACCATCTGCCAGTCGTCGAGCCCGGTGACGCGCGGGCCCACACGGCGCGCGATCAGCTCCAGCCCCGCCTTGATGCCGAGCAGCGGGTGCCGCATCTCGTGGATCAGGCCCGGCCCGAGGAGGCCGGCCTCCTCCACCTGCTCCTGCTGCCCGTCGGGCGCGACCGGAGGATTCGAGGCGGTCATCGGAGGTGGGCGCCGGCGGCCGCCGCCGGGAGCATGATGGTGAAGGTCGCGCCGCGGCCCTCGGCGCTGTCGACGAGCAGCTTGCCGTGGTGCGCCTCGACGATGCTGTGGGAGATGGAGAGACCCAGCCCGATCCCGGAAGGCTCCTCCTTGGTGGTGAAGAACGGATCGAAGATCCGATCGCGCATCGACTGGGGGATCCCCTTGCCGGTGTCGCTGACGGAGAGCTTGAGCGCGTCGCCGTTCACGTCGCTGAGGCTGACCTTCAGCGTGCCTCCGTGAGGCATGGCGGCGATGGCGTTCTGGACGATGTGCGCGACCGCTTCCTGGATCTGCGCGGGATCGCCCTGCGCCTCGCAGCTCTTGAGGTCGGTGGTCAGGCGGATGCCGCTGGAGCGCATCTGCTCCTCGTAGAGGTCGAGCGCCGCCAGCACCGACGAGTGCAGCGGAAAGCGCCGTCCCGGCTGCGCCCGCTCCTGGTCGGAGAACGCGCGCAGGTTGGCCACGATGTCGGAGACGCGAAGCGCCTGCTGCTGCAGCGTGCGCAGCGACTCCTCGTGCCGGGTTCCCTGGAGCTCCTTGCGCAGGATGGCCGCAAGCCCGGAGATGGCGGTGACGGGATTGTTCAGCTCGTGCGCCATTCCGGCCCCGAGCGAACCGAGGGCGGCCAGGCGGCGCGCCCGGAGGATCTGATCCTGCGCGGCCTGGAGCTCCGCTTCCCGGGCGTCGATCCTCTGTTGAAGGTCCGTGTTCCAGCGGCGGATCACCTCGTCGCGCCCGACGATCTCGACCGCCATCTTGTTGAAGGCGCGGGCCAGGTCCCCGATCTCGTCGTCGTGGTCCGCCTCGACCGCCTGGGCGCGGCCTTCGCCCAGCGCGACCACGCCTTCCCGCAGGCGCTTCACCGGCTCGGTCACGCGCCGCGACAGGAGCGCTCCGAGGACCAGCACCAGGATCAGCGACACCGCCACCCAGAAGAGCGTGTACTGCCGCACCAGCGTGGCCGGCCGCAGCGCGGCGCCCTCGCGCTGGGCCACCACCACCATCCAGCCGAGGGAACCGACCGGCGCCGTCGCCGCGAGCCAACGCTCTCCGTCGGTGCGGAGCACCATGCGGCTCGCCGGCCCCGCCGCGAGCAAGGCCCTCTCCTCGGCGGACAGCTCCAGCGACTCCGGCTGCGCCAGCAAAGTGCCGGCGCGGGTCGCGAGGTAGGCGACCGTGCCGCCCTGCGATGTCTGGCGCATCTGCCGGCTCAGCTGCGCGAGCGACAGCTCGGCCGCGAGCACGTGCTCTCCGTCCAGCCGCAGGGCGAGCGGCAGCCGCATCGATCCGTCGTGGGCCGCGTACGGAGCGCCGATCGCCATGCCCGTCTGTCGCGCCAGCGCGAGCGGGGCCGCCCGCTGCAGCATCTCCAGCTCCGGCTGCGGCCTGCCGTTGGCGGCCTCCCAGACGACCGGGCTGCCCGGGAGCCAGATGGCGTCCACGAACTCGAGCTGGCGGTAGGGGATCCGCAGCACGGTAGCGATCTCGGGTGGCGAGAGCTCCCGCAGCGGCAGGACGCTGGCCGAAAGGCGCAGGCTTTCCACGGCCTGGGCCACGAACCGCTCGCAGGCCCGCGCCGCTTCCTCGGCGACGCGGGTCTGGGCCGACCCGACCGTCCGCTCGAGCTCGGCCCGGTTGACCGAGAACGACATGGCTCCGAGGATCGCGGCGGGGACGACTCCGACCAGCGCCAGTACCGCGAAAATCTTGCTGCGGAATTGCATCGCGGCGCGCCCCCTCGCGGGAGGCCAGCATAGAGCCCGGCTTCTCGTGGCAGCAAGAAAGGCAGGGGTATGCAACCCCGCGTAAATCGAGCGAAACCACCCACCTCAGCGCGTCTGGGCGAGGCGGGCGAGCGCGAGGTGTTCCTCGATCCGTTGCTCCAGCCGGTGCAGCTCGTCCGGATCGGCGCGACCCGACTCGCGCAGCCTGCGCAGATCGTCGAGCAGGGACTCGCCGGAGAGGAGCACGTCCCGCCCCGCGGCCTTGCTCGCCACCAGCCGCGAGAGCAGGTGCAGCGAGCGGGTGCGCAGGTCCGCCGTCGCGTGGTCGAGCTCGGCCTGACGGACCGCGACGCCCGGCGGCGCGTCGTTGGCCCGCTCGTATTCGAGCCGCATCTGCCGGACCGCCTCGTCGATCCGATCGGCGACGCGCGCCAGATCGTCGAACGGTTTTTCGAGATAATCCATCGCGCCGAGCCGCAGCGCCTCCACCGCGCTGCCGGTCGAGGCATAACCGGTCATCACGATGCAGGCGCAGAACGGCTGCGCCTGCCGGACGCGCCGCACGATCTCGATCCCGTCAAGGCCGGGCAGGTTCTTGTCGGTGAGCAGGCACCCGAAGTCCTCGCGCTCGATCAGCGCCAGCGCCTCGTCCGCGTTCTTCGCGGTCCGGATGGAGAAACCCTTCTCGCCGAGCACCCGCGAGAACAGGTCGAGCACGACGGGCTCGTCGTCGACCACCAGCACGGAGGAGGGAAACGCAGCGCGCTGCATCCTGGAAATTTAGAGGACGTTCCCGGAGGCATTCAAGCAACGGAAGCCCACCCGGGCGCACTTGCGGTATAGGGGTGCGGTGCTGCGCGCGAACCACGCCGTCCGGCTCGGCCTGCGCGCGGCCTCGCGCAACCCGGAGCTGCCGTTCGTCCGGGCGCTGATCGATCAGGGCGGCAACTTCCTCGCCGGGCTCCCGATCGTGTTCGCGGGGCTGCTCGCGCTGGGCGCGGCCGTCGGCGCCGCGCAGGGCGACGGGTTTCGCGCGGCGGCGCGGGCGCTGAACGCGCTTTCGCAGCTCGGCTGGCCGGTGCTGGGCGGAGTCGCGGCGGCGCTCGCGATCGGGTTCACCGCCGGGATGCTCTTCTGGGCGGGCGCGGTCCCGCTGCTCGCGGCCGACGCCGAGCTCGATCGGCGGCCGCCGGCCGGCAACTTCTCCGTGCTGGTCTCCCGGGGCGCGGCGCGGACGTTGGCCGCGGGCATCCTGGGATCGGGCATCTCCCTGCTGTTCCTGCTCGCCTGCGCGGCGGCGCTGTTCATCGCGGTGCCGGTTGCGCTGCTCCGGCCGTCCGGACCCTTCTTCGCCGGCGTCGCGTTGGTGGGCGCCGCGGCGCTGCTCGGACACCTGCTGCTCGATCTGCTTGCCCGCCTCACGCTGGTGCGGGCGGCAGCGTTCGGCGATCCGGCGACGGCGGCCTTCGGCCGGGCAGCGTCGCTCCTGGGCGAGCGGCTCGGGACCTTCCTCCTGGTGTCGGTCGCGTTCACGTTTCTCGAGCTGGTCGTCGCCAGCGCGGCCGCCGCGCTGACCGGCGCGCTCTCGGGCGCGGCGGTATTCAGGCTAGCGACGGAGATCCTGGCCGTTGCGCCCCGCGCCGCGGTGGGTCTGGCGGCCGCGGCCGTGTTCGCCTGGCTGGAAGTGGGGCGCATGGGCGCGCTCGCGGCGGTAGCCGCCGATCTGGAGGGATTGATCGAGCCGCCCGCTCCGCAAGAGCCGCCACCTGTGGCCGAGCTGGTGGTCGAAGCGCTGCCGGCCGACGACGCCTGACCCCACTGGCTTCATTTCAGGAAGCGGCGCACGCTGATCTTCTTCAGCCGGCCGCTGACCAGCGTCCAGGTCAGCGCCGCGCCGAACAGCATCGCCGCGAGCGCGAGGCCGAGCAGCGCCGGCAGCGGCCAGGTCGTGCCGGAGCCTTCCGGGGAGGATCGGCCGGCGAGAAAGAACGCGCCGACGATCAGGCCCGACGAGATCATGCCGGCGAAGAGCAGCAGCCCCAGCGCCTTCAGGCTGGTGTTCAGGCGCGCGAGGTCCTCGTTGCGGACGGTGACGTTGAACTTCCCGCCCTCGAGGTCCATCAGGATCTGCGAGAGCTGCTGCGGGGTGTCCTGGAGGAATCCCTGGAGCTGCAGGACCAGGCGCAAGAGGCCGCCGCTCAACGAAGCGGGGTTGTAGCGGTCGACCAGGAGCTGCTTGGCGTAGGGGAGCGCCGCCTGCGAAACGTCCAGCTCGGGATCGAGCTGGCGGATGATTCCCTCGGTGGTGGCGGCGGCCTTCGAGAGCACCGCGTACTCCTTGGGGACCTTGATCCGGTACTTCATCGCCAGGTCCACCAGCTCGCTCATCAGGACGCCCGAGTCGACCTCGGCGAGCTTGAGCCCCAGGTACCGCTCGAGGATGTCGTGGATCTCGTGCCGGAACTCCTGCAAGTTGATCCGCTGGTCCGGGATCCCGACCTTGTAGAGCTGGCGCGCGACGGTGTCGGGATCGCGCAGCGAGATGGCGATCACCAGGAGCACGATGGTCTCCTGCATCTGCTTGCTCATCCGCCCGACCAGCCCGAAGTCGAGCAGGCCGATCCGGTTTCCCTCCAGGACGATCACGTTGCCGGGGTGCGGGTCGCCGTGGAACAGGCCGTCGACGAAGAGCTGGCGGAAGCTCGCCTCCAGCAGGTTGTGGGCGAGCTGCTTGCGATCGATGCCCGGCGAGTCCGCCGACTCGAGCACCGTCTTCAACTTCACGCCCTTCAGCTCCTCCAGCGTGATCACGGTGCGGCTGGAAAGGTCCCGGTAGAGCTTCGGGATCGCCACGTAGGGCCGATCGGCATGGTTGCGCGCGAACTCCTCGATGTTGCGCGCCTCGTTCTCGAAGTCCAGCTCGAGCAACGTGGCGCTGCGGAACTCGGTGACGATCCCGGTGGGGGTGTAGATGCCGGTCTCCTCGATCACTCCTTCCAGGAAGCGGGCCAGGTAGAAGAGCAGGTCGGTGTCGCTGCGGATCTGCTCCTCGATCCCCGGCCGCTGGACCTTGACCACCACCTCCTCGCCGGTCTGGAGGCGGGCCCGGTGCACCTGCGCGATCGAGGCGCTGGCCATCGGCTCCGGGTCGATGAAGGAGAAGAGCTCGCCGGCGGGCCGCCCCAGGCCGCTCTCGATCAGCTGGAAGACCGTGCTCACCGGCATCGGGGCGGCGCGGTCTTGAAGATGCGACAGCTCGGCGATGAAGTCGGGCGGAAGGATGTCCGGGCGCGAGGAGAGGATCTGGCCGAGCTTGATGAAGGTGGGCCCCAGCTCGGCGAGGGTCTCGCGGAACCGCCTGGCCGAGGTGGCGCGGATCTCCTCGCGCGAGGGGCGCTCGCCGTCCTCGCGCCGGCCGAGGACGTCCCAGATCTTCGCGCGGTCCCAGAGCTCGCCGAAGCCGTGCCGCACCACCACCGTGCTGATCTCGCGCAGGCGCTTGAGGTCCTGGACGGCCTGGATCACGCGCCGCTTCTTCTCACAGCGCGTGCAGCAGATCCACCTTCAAGAGGATGCTGTCGCCGTGCGCTGCGCCTGCCGCGCCGAGGCCGCCCAGCTCGCTCCGGTAGCTCAGGCCGGGGCTGACGCCGGTCAGGTCGTTCGAGCTCTGGTGCGCGTAGACCAGGTAGAAGGTCGAGGCGGTGCGCCACTCCCAGCGGAGGATGACGTTCACGTTCAGCCCGACCTGGCGCTCGTTCGAGTTGGAGTTGACGGCGGGCCTGTCCTCCGGCCGGGCAGGCTGCAGCTCGTCGAGGGTGACGGTCCGGCGCCCGGGCCCGACCTCGGCGCGCAGCGGCGCACCGTAGTCGATTCCGGCGGAGAAGAGCTGGCCGTACGCCTGCAGGGTCAGGTAGGGCGTGAAGGAGTAGGTCGCGCGCAGCGTGAAGCTGACGCTGCGCGCCTGCTGTGGAGCGAGGATGTAGAGGCGCGGCTTGTCGGTCGCCCCGGTGCGATCGTAGACCTGTGCCGGGTCCCCGGAACCCGGGATCGGTCCAGCGGTGCGAGTCTGCCGGATGGTGCCGGCGGTCTCGTTGTAGGCGACGTCCAGGGTGCCGTCGAGCTGCGGCATGGGGCGGAACACGAGGGTGCCGCCGATCTGGTTGAGCCGCTCGAAGCGCGGATAGGAACGGCCTTCGGTCCAGTAGAGCTGGACCTGGAGAGGCAAACGGGAGTCGGTGGAGAGGTTGCCCCACCACTGCACCGATCCCTGGCGCTCGATCGGCGTGCCGTCCTCGAGCTCCCGGTCGTCGACGAAGGGCAGGAACCAATCGAACCCGGTGTCGTAGAACCAGAACGAGTTGGAGTTCATCCACCCCTCCACGAAGAGGTCGCGGCTGAGGAGGTTGTGGAAGGAGTAGTCGTGGACCTCGCGGGCGCCTACGATGGCCTGGGCGCTCTGCCAGCGCGGGCCGGGATGCGGATCGCGCCAGCCGGCGAAGCCGATCGCGCGGAACAGGTTCGCCCGCGGCATGAACCCGAGGTCGTTGACGTCGAAGAGCGGCGACAACAGATCGCCCTGCACGCTGAAGATGCCGTGCTCGCCCAACCGGCGTACCTTGGCGGACGCGGCGTACCCGCTCGACCTCTCCGCGCGGTACACGCCGTCGCGGAGCGTGCCCGGGACCGCGTCGGTCAGGAGCGAGCCCGCTCCCTGCAGGGTGCCCTCCCAGACGCGGTCGCTGGAGTAGAGGGTCACGTCGCCTTCGCCCACGTGCGCGTGGCGCTTGTCCTCGAGCGCCAGCTCTTCGCTGGTAGCGAAGGGATTCACAGTGGTGCCGGTGAAGCCGGCCAGGCCGTTGCCGCCGAGCGGCGTGCGCAGCCGCAGCACGGTGGAGTTGCGCGCTTCCGCGCTGCGCATGTTCGTCACCTGGCCCGGCGCGCAGCTCCCGGACGGATCGCAGACCGGCGGCTGCAACACCTGGGCGAAGACGCGCGGCTCGAACGCCGAGAGCATGCCGAGGCTGGCCGGCCCGATCGTCCCGCTGAGCTTCAGCGCCGCCAGCACGGGGACGAACGGCTGCTGGTAGACGATCTTCTGATCGTCGTTCAGATCGAGATCGCCGTGCGAAGGCGTGCCGCGGCCGATCCGGCGCGAGTAGAAGATCTGGTACGTGTCGCCGCCGTACGTCCCGCCGATGTCCGCCCGCAGCGCCGGCTTGAACAGGTCCAGGCCCTCGAGGAAGAAGGGCCGCTTCTCCGGAAAGAAGGTCTCGAAGGTGGAGAGGTTGAGCACCCGCTGGTCGGCCTCCACCTGCCCGAAGTCGGGGTTGATGGTGCCCACCAGCGCGAGGTCGCTCGCCAGGTTGTAGCGGAAGTCGAGCCCGGCGCAGAAGCCGCCCTGCCGCTGCGTGTCGAAGGCGAAGGTCGCGCAGCTCCCCAGCTCGGGCCGCGGCGTGGCGTAGGCGGGCACGCTGCGCAGCGCCTTGAACCCCACGTACGGCCTCAGCTCCAGCTCGCGGACGGGGTGGATGCCTTCGATTCCGTCGAGCTGGCCGAGCCGGCTGATGTCGCCGGGCCTGCCGTTGGGCCGGAACCGCCACTGGTCCTCCTCCTTGTTGCGGGAGAGGATCCGGTAGACGTTGAACCCCATTACCTTGGCGCGCTCGGGGATCCGCATCACCCGCAAGGGGATCTTCATCTCCACCGACCAGCCGGCCGGCGTGCGCGCGACGGCCGACTCCCAGGCGGCGTCCCAGTCGGAGGTGAAGTCCGTGTCGTTGAAGTGCAGGGCGTCGAGCTGCTGCCCGGCGGCGTAGACCTGGAAGTGATAGGCGGTGCGCCGATCGAAGGTGGTATCAAGGTCGAACTGCACGGAGTCGCCCTCGATGAACCGATCGCGGCGGCTGAGCGTGGCGGTGGGCTCCTTCGGGTCGTCACAGATGGCGCCGAAGTAGAGGTACTCGTCGTCCCAGAGCACGCGGAACGCCGTGCGCACGCTGGCGGGCGCGCCTTCGACGGGATTCACTTGCCGGAAGCCTTCCTCCAGCGGCGCGGCCTGCCAGGCCGGCTCGTCCATGCGGCCGTCGAGCTCGATCGGTCCGGTTCGACGCGCCGCGTGCGCGGTGCGGACCAGCTCTAGCTCGGGCGGAAACTCTATCGGCGCCTGCGCGAAGGCTGGCGATGCCGCCAGAAGCAGCAGCACGTTCGCGCGCATCCCGCAGGCCAGAACGGCGGAACGCCGCCAGCATTTCAGCAGCGAATCCGGCCGGTGCAGGCGCATGCCTCGTGGTATCTGTGACGCTGTGGCCGAGCCGGTTTCACATGCGCCCGCGGAGGCTCCTTCTCCGACGACGCCGATGCTGCGGCAGTATCAGGAAGCCAAGGCCCAGGCGAGGGACGCCCTGTTGCTCTTCCGGCTGGGCGACTTTTACGAGCTCTTCTACGACGACGCGCGGATCGCCGCGCAGATCCTCGGGATCACGCTGACTTCACGCGCCAAGGGCGACGATCGCGTCCCGATGGCGGGCGTGCCGCACCACTCGGCCAAGGGATACATCGCGCGGCTGGTCGCTGCCGGGCACAAGGTGGCCATCTGCGACCAGATGGAGGTGCCGGGGCCTGGAAAGCAGCTCGTCCGCCGGGAGATCGTCCGGCTGGTCACGCCGGGAACGCTGGTCGACGAGGAATCGCTGGAAGCGCGCGATCCGCTCTGGCTGGCCGCGCTCGCCTGCGAAGGGGAGCGCGCCGCGGTGGCGCTGCTGGAGGCGTCCACCGGCGAGCTGCGCGCCCTGCCGTCCGGACCGCTCCAGTCGGCTCTCGACGAGCTCTCGCGAGTGCGGCCGCGCGAGGTGCTGGTGCCGGAGGAGTCTCCGGTGGCGGACGCGGTGCGGCGGGCGAGCGGGGCGATGCGGGTGGAGCCGCGCGCCTTCCGGGATCCGCAAGGAGCGGGGCAGGCGCTGAAGCGGCACCTGGGCGTGGCGACGCTGGACGGGTTCGGGCTACGCGACGAGCTCTCCATCCAGGCGGCGGCGGAGGCGCTCGCGTACCTTCAGGAGACGCAGCGCGCCACCGCCAGGCACGTGGTGCGGGTGGTCGCCGAGCAGCCCTCGCAGCTCTTGTTCATCGATCCGGGCGCGGTGCAGAACCTCGAGCTGTTCCGGGGTCCCGACGGCCGGCGGACGGGCACGCTCCTGTCGGTGATCGATCGGACGCTGACGGCGGCCGGGGGTCGGCTGCTCGCGCGGTGGATCTCGGCTCCGCTGCTCGACCTCGAGGCCATCCGCGGGCGGCAGGACGCGGTGGAGGAGCTTTCGCAGGCGGCGGTCCGGCGCGAGGAGATCGCGGAGAAGCTGCGGGGAGTCCTTGACCTCGAGCGGCTGCTCGGGCGGCTCGCGATGGGCCAGGGCATGCCGCGCGATCTCGCCGGGCTGCGCGCCTCCCTCCGCGGGATGCCCGCGCTCGCCGCGGACCTCGATGCTTGCACGGCCCCGCTGCTGCGCGCCCTCGGTCCGCCGCTGCGCGCGCTGGCGCAACTGACCGAGGTGCTCGAGCGCGCCCTGGTCGACGAGGTTCCTGCCGGCCGCGAGGCGGGGTTCGTACGGCCCGGCTTCCGGCCCGAGCTGGACGCGCTCGCCGAGCTGGCGCAGGGAGGGCGCGCCGCCATCGCGGCGATGGAGGCGGCGGAGCGGCAGCGCACCGGGATCCAGTCGCTCAAGGTCCGCTACAACCGCGTGTTCGGCTTCTACATCGAGGTGACCAAGCCGAACTTGCACCTGGTCCCGCAGGACTACCAGCGCAAGTCGAGCACGGTGGGGGCGGAGCGGTTCGTCACGCCGGCGCTGTCCGAGCACGAGGCGCGCGTGCTCTCCGCCGACGAGCGGCGGGCCGCGCTGGAGCTGCAGATCTTCGAGGAGCTGCGCCAGCTGGTGCTGGAGCGCAGCCCCGAGCTGCGCGCGTGCGCCGAGGCGGCCGCGCAGGCCGACGCGCTGTTGTCCCTGGCCCGGGTGGCGGCAGAGGCGGGCTGGGTGCGGCCCGTGGTGGACGACGGAGACGGGATCGAGATCGCGGGCGGCCGCCACCCCGTGGTGGAGCGCGCGCTGGCGCAAGCGGGGGAGGGTCCGTTCGTTCCCAACGATCTGCAGCTCGATTCCGAGCGCCGCCTGATCGTGCTCACCGGCCCCAACATGGCGGGCAAGAGCACCGCCATGCGGCAGGTGGCGCTGATCGCGGTGCTGGCGCAGAGCGGATCGTTCGTGCCGGCGGCGCGGGCGCGCATCGGCCTCGTCGATCGGCTGTTCACGCGCGTGGGCGCGGCGGACGATCTGGCGCGGGGTCAGAGCACGTTCATGGTGGAGATGGCGGAGTGCGCGCGGATCCTGCACCAGGCGACGGCGCGCTCCCTGTTGGTGCTCGACGAGGTGGGGCGGGGCACCAGCACCTTCGACGGGCTCGCGCTGGCCTGGGCCATCGCGGAGCACCTGCACGACCAGGTCGGCGCGCGCACCCTGTTCGCGACGCACTATCACGAGCTCTGCGACCTGGCCCGGGAGAAGCCGCGCGCCGTCAACCTGACCATGGCGGTGACGGAGGTGGAGGGGCGCGTCGTCTTCTTGCGGAAGATCGTCGCGGGCGCGGCCTCGCGCAGCTACGGGATCCAGGTGGCGAAGCTGGCCGGGCTGCCGGAAGCGGTGCTGCGGCGGGCGCGCGAGATCCTCGCGAACCTCGAGGCGCAGGAGCTGGACGAGTCGGGACGGCCGGCGCTGGCGGCGGGGCGGGCCCGGCGTCGGGCGCAGCTCGGCCTCTTCGAGGCGCCGCCGCCTCCTCCGCCCCCGGCTCCAGCGCCCTCGGCCTTCGAGGAGACGCTGCGCGGACTCGACCTGTCGCGGACCACTCCCCTGGAAGCTCTGTTGTGGCTGCACGATCAACAGAAGAAGCTGCGCTGACGTTCTTCGCTACGCCGGCGCAGTTCCGCGCCTGGCTGCGCAAGAACCACGCGACCGCGGTGGAACTGTGGGTCGGCTTCCACAAGCGCGGCTCCGGGCGGCCGTCGATCACCTGGCCCGAGTCGGTCGACGAAGCCCTTTGCGTCGGGTGGATCGACGGCGTCCGCAAACGCATCGACGGCGAGTCGTATCGCATCCGCTTCACGCCGCGCCGTCCTCGCAGCCGCTGGAGCGCGGTGAACATCCGGCGGGCCACCGCGCTTCAGAAGCAGGGGCGGATGAAGCCGGAGGGTCTGCAGGCATTCGCGGACCGGATCGAAGCGAAATACTCGTTCGAGCAGAAGCCCGTGGCGCTCGCGCCGGCGGTGCAGCGGCTGCTGCGGAAGAACGCCGCCGCCTGGTCGTTCTGGGAGTCGCAGGCGGCCTGGTACCGGCGGACGGTGTCCTTCTGGGTGATGAGCGCGAAGAAGCCCGAGACGCGCGAGCGCCGGCTGGCCTTGGTGATCGATCGCTGCGCCCGTGGCCGGCGGCTCTGAGGCGCGCGCAGCTACAACCCCTGAAAATCACATAACGAATCTCCGGCCACTGAACGGATTGTCAGACCCCCTCGCTAGGCTTCCCGCATGCTGGTGAGGAGGAAGCAATGACGGCGGAGGCTTCGAAGATCTGGCGGTGTTCGTCCTGCAATCGCCTGCTGATCGAGAAGAGCGTGGACTACGCGCGCGCGCGGCATGCGGAGCTTCTGGCGCGTACGCGCGGGGGCTCGGTGGAGTTCGTGCGCGAGGCCACCTGGCCCGCGTACCTGGCGTCGCTCAAGCGGTGCCGGTGTGGCAGCCGGCGGCAGCTCAAAGCGGTGCCCGCGGGCGTGGTCCGGGGACAGCTCGATCTGCAGATCGACGCGGTGGTGCTGCAATGAGCGCCCTCTTGTTCGTAGCCATCGGGGTGGTGCTGGCGTGGTCGGTGGCGAAGGAAGCGGCGCGGCGGCGGCGATGGCGGGAGGCGGAACGGCTCTCGCGCTGCCTGTTCGCGGCGGCGGTCCTGCGCAGATATCGGTAACCGTGCGTTCGGGTGGGAGGAAAAATTGACGGTTCGGTCGGTTCTGCGAGCTTGCGGGCGTGCGCGCGATCCACCTGCTCCTCGCTCTCGCGCTCCTCCTTCCGGATCCCGCGCGGGCTGCCTCGGCGGTCGCGGCGCAGGCCCGGAAGCTGGAGGCCGGGAAGGCCGCGCTCGAAAAGCTGCAGCGTGACGCGCGCAGGCGGCGCTACCGCGACGGGTGGGAAGCGGTCCTGAGGATGTTCGATGCGGCGGTGAAGGCCGCGCCCCATGGACCACGCGCCGCGGAAGCCGCCCTCGCCGGAGGGCGGGCGCGCGCCGAGCTGTGGGAGGTCTCGCGATCCCGGCAAGATGCACGGGCGGCGGTCGCCGCCTTGCGCCAGGTGGACGAGGACTATCCCGGGCCGGCCGGAGCACAGGCGCTGGCGCTGGCCGTGCGGGTCGCGGGGCGGGCGCACGAGGCGAAAGACCGGGCCGCATTGGCGCGGCGGATCGCGGAACGGTATCCGGGCGAGGGAAAGCCGGCGGCCAAGGTTCCGGTGGCGAGCCTGCCGGCAGCACCGACGGTCCCAGCGGGCCGGAGCGCGACTGCACAGAAGGCTGCGCGCGCCGCGAAAGCGGTGCCCGCCGAAAGAGTGGCATCCGACGAGAAAATCGCGGGCGCCGAGAAGACCACACCCGCGGAGAGAGCAGCTCCGGCGGAGAAGACCATCCCGCCTCCGCCCCTGGTGAAGGCTCCCCGCGTCGGTGAGGAGGCAGCCGCGGAGGGCGAGGAGCCCGAGGTGGATGCGCAGGCGGCCCGGGCGGTCGAGGAGATCGTGCAGGACGCGAAGGCCCGGGCGAGCGCGCGCGGCGAGGAGGCATCCTCGCCGGAAGAGGAGGACGGCGAGGACGAGGAGCTGCCCGAGCCGGAGGCTCCGGCGAACCCTCCAATGCGGCACCCGCCGATCGTGCGCGCCGTCAAGAGCGCGGTCGCTGCCCTGACGGAGCCGGAGGACGCGCCGGCGCGGGCCGAGAAGGTCCGCGAGATGCGGTCCATCGCGCTGGGGTCGGGGACCTCCCTGGCGGCGCAGCTCGGCCTCAAGGTCCGGCGCGTGGTCGTCGATGCGGGGCACGGCGGTAGGGACACGGGCGCCATCGGGGCCCGCGGCGTGCGGGAGAAGGACGTGGCGCTGGCGATCGCGAAGCAGGTGGCGGCGCGGCTGCAGGCGCTCGGGTTCCAGGTGGTGATGACGCGCAAGAGCGACGTCTTCGTCTCGCTCGACGAGCGGACGCGCATCGCCAACGAGGCGCGCGCCGACCTGTTCGTCTCGATCCACTGCAATGCGGCCCGGCGGCGCAGGCTCTCGGGAGTGGAGACGTGGACGCTGAACGTCTCCAGCAACCGCTACGCGGCGCGCCTGGCGGCCTTCGAGAACGCCGAGGCCGATCGGACCGTGAGCGATCTGCGGATGATCCTGGCGGACCTCGCCACCAAGGCGAACGCCAGCGACGCCCGCGACCTGGCCTGGTCGGTTCAGTCCTCGCTGATGCGGACGCTGCGCGGCCGGGGTAGCCAGGTGCGCGACCACGGCGTGAAGCAGGCGCTGTTCTACGTGCTGCTCGGAACCCGGATGCCCTCCATCCTGGTGGAGACGGGGTTCATCTCCAACCCGGCCGAGGAGGCGCGGCTCAAGAGCGCGCGCTTCCAGCAAGGGACTGCCGAGGCGATCGCGCGCGGCGTGAAGGAGTACGTGGACTCGCGCCAGCGGCTGGCGCTTGCCGGTCCCGCGCCATAGGCGCTGTCGCCGAAGGCGACAATGCGCCGAACGCTTTTTCTCTGTGTTCCCGCGAATGCGGGAACACGCTTGACCATTACGGTGACAGCCTCCTGGCGAGCATGCACCGCAGGCGTATCGTTCCGGCGGCAACCTCCGAGTGAATACCCTGCGGGCATGCCCGAGACCGATCCCAAGCCTCCGCCCGCGAAGGACCCTCGCCCGCGGGAACCGAAGCGCAAGGATCCTCCGCCCGCCGAGCCACCCCGCAAGGAGCCCCCGCAGAGGAAGCCCCCGCAGGGGGACCCTCCGGCCCGGGGACCTCCGCCGCCCGACAAACTTGGCGGTTGAGTCCCCTGGTCGCGTGAGCTTGTTATGGTGGCGGCATGGGGAACGACGCGGCGGTCGCAAGGGTTCGCGGCAGGCTGGCGCAAGGCCGCGAGGAGATCCTGGCGCGACACCGCGGCGGAGCCGGCGGGCAGGAGGTGGTCCGCGCCATCTCCGCGCTGACCGACCAGGTCATCGCCGAGCTCTTCGACGCCATCGCCGCGCAGTTCCCCGGCAGCGGCCCCGTTCCCCTCTCGCTGGTGGCCACGGGCGGGTACGGCCGGCGGGAGCTGGCTCCGCGCTCGGACATCGACGTGCTCGCGCTCCTGCCCAAGGAGGGCGACGCGGCCACCAAGGGGCGGGCGAACAAGATCGCCGAGAACCTGCACCGGGCGATCTGGGATGCCGGGCTCGAAGCGGGGTACGCGGCGCGCAACCTGGACGAGTGCGTCGACCTGGCGCGCAAGGACCACACCATCCGCACCGCGCTGCTCGACGGCCGGCTGGTCGCGGGCAACGCGGAGCTGTTCAAGAAGCTCGAGCGGGCCACTGTGACCGAGCTGGAGCAGCGGCGGGTGGAGGAGTTCATCAACGACAAGCTGGAGGAGCTGAACGAGCGGCGCGCGCGATACGGCGGCTCGGTCTGGCTGCTCGAGCCGCACCTCAAGCAGGGCAAGGGCGGGCTGCGAGACCTGCAGGCCGCGCTCTGGATCGCTCGCGTGCGGCACAAGGTCGCCGGCCTGGGCGAGGCGGGCGAGCGCGGGCTCCTGCCGCATCGCGAGGTCACCGCCGCGCGCGCGGCGCGCGACCTGCTCTGGCGGCTGCGCAACGAGCTGCACTATGCCACCGGCCGGCGCGACGATCGCCTCACCTTCGACAATCAGCGGCGGCTGGCCACCGAGCTCGGGTACACCGACGACCCCGAGGGCGAGCTGAGCGTGGAGAAGCTGATGCGCGACGCGTACATCGCGCTGCAGGAGATCGCCCGCGCTTCCGACGCCCTGATCGACCGCTGCGCGGTGGAGGACGCTCCGAGGAGCATCCTCAAGCGCGTCCCCCGGCCGCACCCGATCGACGATACGTTCAAGGTCTGGAACGGCCGGGTGACCGTCAACGACAAGGAGGTGTTCGCCCGGCGCCCGGCGGACATGATCCGCCTCTACGCGGTGGCGGAGACCGCAGGGCTGCCCGTCTACAGCTACGCGCGGGATCTCCTGGTGCAGGAGCTGCAGCGGCTGGGACCGCAGCTCGCCACCGATCGCGAGGCCCACTTCGAGCTCTGGCAGCTCCTGGTTCGCGAGGGCAGCGACGGGAGCGCGCTGATCCCGCTGCACGAGCTCGGCGTCCTGGGAGCGCTGCTGCCCGAAGTGGCCCGGCTGCGCGCCCACGCGCAGCACAGCCTGTACCACGTGTACACGGTCGACACGCACACGGTCTTCGCGCTCGCCCACATGATGCGGCTGCGCTCGGGCGCGCTCGCCGACGTGGAGCCCGTGCTCACGCGCGTGGCGCGGGCGCTGCAGCGCCCGCTGGCCCTCATGCTCGGACTGCTCTTCCACGACCTGGGCAAGGGCCTGGGACCCGACCACTCGGCGCGCGGCGCGGAGCTGGTTCGCGGCTACGCAAGGCGGATCGGGCTCGACCCGGCGGACGCCAGCGACGTGGAGTGGCTGGTGCTCGCCCACCTGCGCATGAGCCACATCTCGCAGCGCCGCGACCTGGAGGACGTCAACCTGATCGAGTCGTTCGCGCGCGAGGTGGGCACCGCCGCCCGGCTCGAGATGCTGTACCTCTTGACCTACGCCGACATGTCCTGCGTCTCGCCCGAGAACTGGACTCCCTGGAAGGCGAACCTGCTCCGCACGCTCTACGAGAAGACGCGCGCAACCATGCTCACCGAAGGGCTGGGCGCGCCCGAGCACGCCCAGTCGGTCGAGGAGCGGCGCCACCGGCTCGCCGACCGGCTCGTCGCCCTGGCGGGCGAGCAAGCCGGCTCGGTGGCCGCTTTCGTGAAGGAGCTGCCCGAGCGCTATGTGGCGACCGCGCTGCCCGAGGCCGCCGCCCGCCACCTCAAGCTCTGGAGCATCGCCAAGAAGACCGGGTTCGCCGGCGAGCTCCACCGCTCCGCGGTGGGCGAGGCCGACCTGACGCTCCTGGCCACCGATCGGCCCGGCCTTCTGGCCGTGTTCAGCGCGGCCCTGGCGGCGAACGGCATCGACATCCTCGGCGCCGAGGTGAACTCGCTCTCGAGCGGGATCGCGCTCGACACCTTCGTGGTCCGCGAGACGGGAGGCGGATCTCCCTCGCAGACGCGCTGGGAGGCCGCCCGGGCCGACCTGCTCCGCCTGCTCTCGGGGACCGAAGACCCGCACCGCCTGGTGCAGAAGCGGCTACGCCGCGCGACCTGGGCCAGCTCGGCTGCTCCCTCGGTCCAGACCAAGCTCCGGGTGGACGACGTGAGCAGCGAAAACATGACGATCCTGGACGTGATGACCCAGGACCGTCCCGGACTTTTGCACACGATTGCCGATGCTTTGCACAGGGCAGGCGTGAGCATCGAAGTCGCTCGAATCGCCACGGAAGGGAACCGCGCTACCGATGCTTTCTATTTGCGCGACCTGACGAGTGCTTCCAAGCACCCGATCGGGAAGATTACGGACCCGACCCGCCGCGCCGCCGTCGTCGAGGCAGTGCAGACGGCGATCGCCTCCCTCGCGGGAGGGGGCTGAGCCATTTCCTAAGCGGTCGCGGACGGTTGGCAGCTTGCGGGGCTGCGCCCGGCGACCTAGCTTCCGTTCGTCAATGTGAGGTCTGCGACACCCCAGGTGCGCGAAGGTAGGTGCGAGTGGCAGCACGGTTGCAGAGCAAATCCCAGGCGGCGGGAGGCCGGAAGGCCGGAAAGGGTGCGGCCAAGCGGCCGGCATCCAAATTGAAAATGTCCCGCCGCGAAGGGGGCATGACCGTCCGCGAAGCGGGACGGCTGGGGGGACTGATCGGGGGCCGCAAGGGCGGATTGGCCGTCAAGGCGGAGCGGGGGGTCGGGTTCTACCGGGAGATCGGAAAGCTCGGCGGGCAGCGCGTGCGCGATCTGATCGCGGCGGGCCGCAAGCTCGAGCGCGGTTCGCGGCGGGTGTCGCCGCGCCGCAAGACAAACCAGTTGGCTCCGAACAGGGGCGTGTGAGGGGGGGCATGGCGGAAGAGAATACGGGCAAGAAGAAGGGCTCGATGAGCGTGTCGGAAGCCGGCCGCAAGGGCGGACAGACGGTGCGCGACAAGTACGGGCACTCGTTCTACGAGGAGATCGGCCGCAAGGGCGGCGAGACGGTGAAGGCGGAGCGGGGCCGTGCCTTCTACGAGCAGATCGGCAAGAAGGGCGGCGACACGGTCAAGGCGGAGCGCGGCGCCGGCTTCTACGAGCAGATCGGCAAGAAGGGCGGCGAGGCGGTGAAGGCCGAGCGGGGGACGCCGTTCTACGAGGAGATCGGGAAGAAGGGCGGCCACCGCGTGCGCACGCTGATCGAGGAGGGCAAGAAGGCGGCCGCCGAGGTCGCCCGATCCGACGAGCGGGCGCCAGCGCCGGGCGGCGAAGTCAACCCGGAGCCCGTGCAGGAGTAGCCGCGGGAAAGGAAAGGAACCTGGATGATCAAGACCCGCGGCAATGGAAAGGGCGGCATGACGGTCTCGGAAGCCGGCCGGAAGGGCGGCGAGCGCGTCCGCGACGAACGGGGCGTGGAGTTCTACCAGGAGATCGGCCGCAAGGGTGGTGAGCTCGGAGGCAGAAAGGGCGGGGAGGCCGTGCGCGACAAGTACGGCCCGTCGTTCTACGAGGAGATCGGCCGCAAGGGCGGCCAGAAGGTCCGCGAGCTCATCGAGCAGGGCAAGAAGCGCATCCTCTAGAAGGACGGATGTGCTTCTTGAAAATCGAAGGAGCCGAAGGGGATCGGGAGGGGGGTTCCTTCCAACCACCGGAGGCAAGGAGATGGCGGAGGAGAAGAAGGGCGGAATGACCGTCGCCGAGGCTGGCCGCAAGGGCGGAGTGAAGGTCGCCCAGGAGCGGGGCCGCGCGTTCTACGAGCAGATCGGACGCAAAGGCGGAGAGACGGTCAAGGCGGAGCGCGGGCACGAGTTCTACGAGCAGATCGGCAAGAAGGGCGGCGAGTCCGTCCGTGCCTCGCGCGGACCCGAGTTCTACTCACAGATCGGCCACAAGGGCGGCCAGAAGGTCCGTGAGCTGATCGAGCAGGGAAAGAGGATGGCCCGCGAGGCTGCGAAGAAGGAGAGCGGGTTGGACGAGATGGGGAACCTCAAAGGAAGCCGCCGCGACGAAGAATAGGCCCGGGGCCGCCGCAGGGCGGCTCCTGGGCTGTCTGCTCGAGCAAGGCCTTCGGGGGGTTCTCTGACGGAGGCGGGTCCTGCGGGACCCGCCTCTTCGTTTGTCTGGGGAGACCGGGTCGGGGTTTGGGGATCGG
>DASQAS010000061.1:0-13632 GCA_035635635.1 Myxococcales bacterium
GGCCCAACTCCAGGGGACACGAATCGCGGTTCCGCCGCTCCAACTCCAGGGGACACGAATCGCGGTTCCGCCGCTCCAACTCCAGGGGACACGAATCGCGGTTCCGCCGCTCCAACTCCAGGGGACACGAATCGCGGCTCCGCCGCTCATCATGTCCCCTACTCGGCGCCAGCGAAGCCCGAAGCGCTGGACGTCGGCGCGATGGGCGCGCGCGCGGCGCTCCGCTCGCCCGTGGTCTGGGTCGCTGCTGCTGGAGTCGCGCTCTTGCTGTATCTAATCTTGCGTTGAAACAGGAAGGAGGGACACGACATGATCCCGGCGACGTTCGACTACCACGCACCTGCCTCTCTGCCCGAGGCCATCGCCCTGCTCTCACGGTTGGGCGATTCGGCGAAAGTGCTCTCCGGGGGGCAGAGCCTCTTGCCGCTCCTCAAGCTGCGCCTGGGCGCCGCCGAGCACCTGGTGGACATCGGGCGCATTCCCGGGCTCGAGTACGTCCGGGAGGAGGGAGGCTTCCTCCGCATCGGAGGCCGTACCCGCGAGGCGGTGCTGGAGCGGTCCGACCTGATCCACGAGCGGTACCCCATCCTCCTCGACACGGCGCGGGTGATCGCCGATCCGCTGGTGCGCAACCGCGCCACCGTCGGAGGGAACCTCGCGCACGGCGATCCGGCCAACGACCATCCCGCGACCATGCTGGCGCTGCGGGCCGAAGTGGTCGCGCAGGGGCCGAAGGGCGAGCGGGTGATCCCGATCGACCAGTTCTTCACCGGCCTGTTCGTCACCGCGCTGGCGCCGGACGAGATCCTCACCGAGATCCGCATTCCCGTCCCGCCCAACCGCACGGGCGGCGCGTACGTGAAGCTCGAGCGGAAAGTCGGCGACTACGCGACGGCCGCGGCGGCCGCCCAGGTCACGCTGGACGGCAAGGGAGCATTCGACCGGGTCGGCCTCGCGCTCACCAACGCCGGACCGGTTCCGGCGCGCGCGGCCGACGCCGAGACGTTCCTCACCGGCCGGCGGGCCAACGAGGCCAGCATCGCAGAGGCGGCGCGCAAGGCCGCCGCGGCCGCGTCGCCGAGCGCCGACCGGCGCGGCTCCGTCGAGTACAAGCGCGAGATGGGGCGGGTGCTCGCCGCCCGCGCGCTGAAGAAGGCCGTCGAGCGGGCAGGAGGTCGATGACCATGGCCACACACGAGATCCGGATGACGGTGAACGGCGCCCCGCACCAGCTCAGGGTCGAGTCCAGGCTGCTGCTCGTCCACCTCCTGCGCGAGAACCTGCGCCTGACCGGGACGCACATCGGCTGCGACACCACGCACTGCGGCGCCTGCACCGTGCTGCTCGACGGCGAGCCGGTGAAGTCGTGCACGGTGCTCGCGGTCCAGGCGGACGGCGCGGAGATCGCCACCGTGGAGGGCCTGGAGCAGAACGGCAAGCTCCACCCCATCCAGGAAGCGTTCTGGGACAAGCACGGGCTGCAGTGCGGGTACTGCACGCCGGGGATGATGATGACCGGCTGCGCGCTGCTGGCGCGCGACAAGCAGCCCAGCGAGGCGGACATCCGAGAGGCAATCAGCGGCAACCTCTGCCGCTGCACGGGCTATTCGAACATCGTCAAAGCCATCCAGTCCGCAGCCGAGCGGCTGCGCCAGCAGTAGGAGGGATCCCATGACCACGCCCAAGACGAGCCCCGAAGTTTGCGGCATGGGTCACTCGATGAAGCGCAAGGAGGACCCGCGCTTCATCCGCGGCCGCGGCAACTACGTCGACGACATCCAGCTCCCGGGAATGCTGCACATGGACATCGTGCGCAGCCCGTTCGCGCACGCGAAGATCAAGTCCATCAACACCGAGAAGGCGCTGAAGATCCCCGGCGTGCTGGCGGTGATCACCGGCGAGACTCTGGCCAAGTACAACCTGCACTGGATGCCGACCCTGATGTCGGACACCCAGATGGTGCTGCCCACCGAGAAGGTGATGTACCAGGCGCAGGAGGTGGCGGCAGTGATCGCCACCGACCGCTACATCGCCGCAGACGGCGTCGAGGCGGTCGAGGTGGACTACGAGCCGCTGCCGGTGGTGGTCGATCCGTTCAAGGCCCTCGATCCGTCGGCGCCGGTGCTTCGCACCGACAAGAAGGACAAGAAGGACAACCGCATCTTCCACTGGCAGGCCGGGGACAAGGCAGCCACCGACAAGGCGTTCGCGGACGCGGACGTGACGGTGGTGCAGGACATGTACCTGCCGCGCATCCACGTCGCCTCGATCGAGACTTGCGGCTGCGTGGCCGACTTCGACCGGGTCACGGGCAAGCTCACGGTCTACATGACCACGCAGGCGCCGCACGCGGTGCGGACCGTGTTCGCGCTGGTCGCGGGACATGTCGGATTGTCCGAGGAGAAGATCCGCATCGTCTCGCCGGACATCGGCGGCGGATTCGGCGGCAAGGTGCCGGTCTATCCCGGGTACGTGATCGCGACCGCAGCGTCGGTGGTGATCGGCAAGCCGATCAAGTGGGTGGAGGACCGGATGGAGAACCTCCAGGCCGACTCCTTCGCGCGCGACTACCACATCCATGCGGAGCTTGCGGCGAAGAAGGACGGCACCATGACGGCGCTGCGGATCAAGACCCTCGCCGATCACGGCTACACCGACGCCGCCGCCAACCCCTCGAAGTTCCCCGCCGGGCTGTTCTCGATCTGCACCGGGTCGTACGCGCTGCCGAACGCCTTCGCGGAGGTCGACGGCGTCTACACCAACAAGGCGCCGGGCGGGATCGCCTACCGCTGCTCGTTCCGGGTGACCGAGGCGGTGCACTGCATCGAGCGGATCACCGACGTGCTCGCGCAGGAGCTGAAGATGGATCCGGCCGAGCTGCGGATGAAGAACTTCATCCCGCCCGAAAAGTTCCCCTACAAGTCTGCGTTGGGCTGGGAGTACGACAGCGGCAACTACCCGGCGGCACTGCGCAAGGCGATGGAGATGGTCGGGTACGAGCAGCTGCGCAAGGAGCAGGCGGAGAAGCGCGCCAAAGGCGAGCTGATGGGCATCGGGATCTCCAGCTTCACCGAGATCGTCGGCGCCGGCCCGAGCAAGAACTTCGACATCCTCGGCCTGAAGATGTTCGACTCCTGCGAGATCCGCGTCCATCCCACCGGCAAGGCGATCGCGCGCTTCGGCACCAAGTCCCAGGGTCAGGGCCACGAGACGACGTACGCGCAGATCGTCGCCGAGGAGCTGGGCATCCCGGCCGCGCACGTGCAGGTCGAGGAAGGCGACACCGACACGGCGCCTTACGGGCTCGGGACGTACGCCAGCCGGTCTACGCCCACCGCCGGCGCGGCGGGAGCGATGGCCGCGCGCAAGATCCGCGAGAAGGCGAAGAAGATCGCTGCGCATCTGTTGGAATGCTCGCCGGATGACCTGGTCTGGGAGACGGGCAAGTTCTCCGTGAAGGGCGCACCCGGCCGCAGCAAGAGCATCCAGGACATCGCGTTCGCGGCGTACACCAACCATCCGCAGGGGATGGAGGCCGGCCTCGAGGCCGTCTCGTACTACGACCCGCCGAACCTCACCTTCCCGTTCGGGTCGTACATCGCGGTGGTCGACATCGACCGCGGGACCGGCGCGGTGAAGGTGCGCAGGTTCGTGGCGGTGGACGACTGCGGCAACATCATCAACCCGATGATCGTGGACGGGCAGATCCACGGCGGGCTGACGATGGGGCTGGCGCCGGCGCTGCTGGAGGAGATCAGCTACGACGACGACGGGAACATCACAGGCGGGAGCTTCATGGACTACCTGGTCCCCACCGCGATGGAGACGCCGGCCTGGGAGACGGCCAAGACGGTGACGCCGTCGCCGCACCACCCGTTCGGGGCCAAGGGAGTCGGGGAATCCGCCACGGTGGGCGCGCCGCCGGCCATCGCGAATGCGGTGGTGGACGCGCTCTCGCACCTGGGCGTCCGGCACGTGGACATCCCGATCACGCCCGAGAAGGTGTGGCGGCTGTTGAAGGAAAAAGGCCTGGCGGAGTAGCCCTGGAACGTCCTGCCAGCGCGGCGTCAGCGGAGCACTGTCGGGGGGAGAGTGCTCCTCAGCGCCGCGTGGCAGGAAAGCTGTTTTCTCAGTGTCTTCCGCTCCTCGGCCGGAAGAAGCCGACGTCGAGTTGGTCCGCCTCCGCCTGCGCTCCGGCGCGGCCGAGGTGCAGCCAGTCCGGAGTGCCGGTCGGATCGCTGTGGGTCGCGAACTGTATCTGGATCTTCGTGGTGAGGAAGTCGGTGTTCGCGGGGTCGCGGGTCGCGTTGTAGAAATCGGCGAGGCTGTCGAAGTTGCCGGGCGTGAGGATGAACTGGTTGATGTCGTTGTGCGCTGTGTAGGTGTTGGCGTTGGTCCCGGCCTGGCCGACGTTGCTGATCAGCGTGGACCCGATGGCGCCGATCCCGCGCGCCCGCACCCTGGCGACCATGCTCTTCAGCGAGTCGATGCTCTGGCTGGAGGGAATGCCGTCGCCGAAGTCGTTGGTGCCCGCGTAGAAGACCACGTCGGTGACGCCGCTGGTGCCGAACACGTCGCGATCGAAGCGCTCGGGCAACACTTGAAGGAGCGGCCGCGTCTGCGGCGGGATTGGGATCGCGGCGGTGTCCCCGCCGATGCCGGCGTTCACCACCGAGACGTGCTGCCCGTAGGCCGCGTGCAGGCGCCGGGACATCCAGTTCAGGAAGCGGTCGTTGTTCCCCGGCGTGGTGATCGATCCGTCCACCGACGAGCTGCCGGCGCCGACCAGGACGCGCGTGTCGGCCGGGGCGAGGACGTCGACCTCGCTGACCAGGAACCAGGAGGCGGTCTCGTACGGGAACGCGTCGTCCGAGTCATCGCCGGTGTGGTCGCCGCTGTCGGGCGCGCCGAGGAAGGACTCCTGGAGCGCGGTGCTGTGGAAGGTCATCGGGCCGCTCGCGCCCGGGATGTACATGGAGATGGCGAGGTTGCGCCCCTCGAGCGAGGCCGGCACGTCGTCGGAATCGCCGTCGTTCGCGGGCGCCCAGCGCACGCGCACCGCGTCGCTGAAGACCTGCGTTCCGGCCGCCACCGTGACCGACGAGCCACCGCCGAACGTCACCCGCGTATTGGTGCCACGGACCGTCGCGCCCGAGAACGACTGCAGGCCGATGGTCACCTTCCCGAACGTGATGGGTCCCGTGCCCCAGGTGTTGTCGAGGCGCACCCGCATCACGCTGCCCCAGATGTCTGGCTTCACGATCATGCGCAGCGTCTGGTTGCTCGCCTGCGGGAACGTCGGCGGCGTCGTCGGCCCCGTGAACGGGAAGGCGAAGTTCACCAGCGCGTTGGTCTGCGTGGTGCCGGATCCGCGCCAGATGTTCTGCGGAGCGGTGGTCCAACTTGCGGCCCACTTGGAGCCCTTGCTCTTGCCGTGGTCGTCGCGGTCGTCGTCACGGTCGTGGGCGATGGCGCGTCCGGCGACCGCAGCCAGCGCGATCGCGAGGATGCCGACACTGATCTTTTTGCGCATGCGTGTGCCTCCTGAGGATCGAAGGGGCGTACGCCCGCGCGAATTGGAGGGTCAAGGAGCGCCGAGTCAGCGCGGCGCGATCGGCGCCTGCTGGCGACGCTCCAAAATCCTTTGCCTTCGCGGCAGTCGCCAATCCCGTTTCGCTTTGTTTCCCGCGGGCTGCGCTCGCGCCGCGCCTCTCCGACGTTCGGCCTTGAGCTGCGCTCTCGCTCTATCCCTGGCGCCCGCGCAGCCAGGCCGCGACCGCTTCGGTCCGGCTCCTCAGGCCGTGCTCGCGCAACATGCGGTCGACGTGCGTGCGTACCGTCCGGTGCGCGAGACCCAGCCTGGAAGCGACTTCCTTGTCCGAAAGGCCCGAGGCGATCAGGGCCAGCACCTGGGACTGCCGCGGGCTCAGGCGCAGGCGGTGCACCGACGCTTCCAGCCGCCGGTAGGCGCCCGACGCGTTCTTCGCCAGCGCCGCAAGGACCTGCTCATCGGCCGGCGAGAAGGCATCCGGGTGGAACGCGGCCAGATACGTGAGCCCGACCACGGCGCCCTCGGTGGCAAGGGGGAAGTACATCGAGGAGCGGAGGACGGAGGCCGCCGCCGCGCCTTCGTCGGCGGTCGAGCTCTGGACCCCCCCGGCGACCTGGCGGTAGAGCGCGAGGGCACGGGCGCGCACCAGCGCAAGCGTCGCTTCCGGGCAGTCCGACTTCGCGAAGACGTCGACCAGCGGCTCCCCGGTTGGGCGCGCGATCACGGCGGCGCCGACGTCGAACGCCACCGTGCGCTCCAGCGCCCGCGGCAAAAGGCCGGCGAGGTGCGCGTACGAGCGCGGCTCGATCTCGGGCACGTCCTTGGCGGCCGCTGGCGCCGCCGAGCTCGCCAGGGCCAGGAGCAGCGCGCGCGTGGCCAACGCCACTTCCTTCGCCTGCGGATCTCGCAACACGACCACCGGCTCGTCCTTGAACGCCTCCACCAGCGCGGCCGCCTCGGCCGCGGATGCGGCGAGCAGCGCGGGAAGGCCGGGACGGATCTCGTGGATCCGCCGGATCGCCTCCGCACCCCCCGCGCCGGAGGCGGCCACCAGCGCGGGCTTGCGCTCGAGCACACCGCGAATCGAGGCATCCCCGGCCGCCACGGCGACGACTTCGCGGTCAAGGCTGGTGCCCTGCCGCACTTCCGCCGCGAAGCGCTCGTCTCCCGCGACCAGCACCGGCGCCGCCGTGCGCTCCCCCGGTCCGGGCGCCGCCTGCGCCGCAGCGCCGAGGCCGTCCGTTGCCGCGGCCAGATCGTCGAGGGCCAACAGGAAGCGCTCGACCGCTCCCCGGTCGGGAGCGGGGCCCGCCGGCGCCACGCCCGCCTGGAACTCGGCCAGGATTCGTTCGACGCGACTCCGGAGGAAGTCCGCCAGCGGAGAGCCGCCCGAGCCAATGCCGTCCAGTTTCATCGGTACCAAATTATACACGCGGTTTACTCCGCCGGAGGATCATCATTGGATCATACCGACGCAGCGCCGTCCGCGCCGCAGCGAGCGCGGAGCCGTCCCATTCCGGAGGTGGAGCGGATCGCGCGAGCCCTGGACGCTGCCGCGAACGGAGACTTCCGCGCCCACGCGCACCTCGACGCCGATCACCCGTTTGCCCCCATCTCGGAGGCCGCCGACCGCCTCATCGCCAGCAACTTGCGCCTCTCGCGGGAGCTCACTCGCGTGTGCCGCCGCGTCGCCGTAGAGGGGCGCCTCTCGGACCGCGCCCACGCGGCCCTCCTCCCCGGCCGCTACGGCGACGCGCTGGCGATGCTCAACACCCTGCTCGACCAGCTCACCTGGCACGCCAGCGAGACAGGGTCCGTGGCCCGCGCCCTGGAGCAGGGCGAGCTGGGACACACCATGCCGCTGCAGTTCCCCGACGGCGCCCCGCTGCGCGGCCAAGCGCTGCGCATCGCCCGCAGCATGAACTCGCTCGTCTCCCGGCTGCGGGCCATGCGCGCGGAGGTCATCCGGTTCGCCGGCGAGGTGGGGACGGAAGGCAAGCTGGGCGGACAGGCCCAGGTGCAGGGCGCGACCGGCGCCTGGAAGGAGCTGCTCGACGCGGTGAACCTGCTGGCCGCCAATCTCACCTCGCAGGTCCGCAACATCGCGCTGGTCACCACCGCCGTCGCGCGCGGCGACCTGTCCCGCAAGATCACCGTGCCCGCCCAGGGCGAGATCCTCGAGCTGAAGGAGACGGTCAACGAGATGGTCGATCAGCTCCGCGCCTTCGCCGCCGAGGTGACGCGGGTCGCGCGCGAGGTGGGGACCGAAGGAAACCTCGGCGGGCAGGCCAGCGTGAAGGGAGTCTCGGGCGTCTGGAAGGACCTCACCGACAACGTCAACTTCATGGCTTCCAACCTGACCACCCAGGTCCGGAGCATCGTCAAGCTCGTGACGGCGGTCGCGAACGGCGACCTGACCGGGAAGCTGCAGGTCAACGCCAAGGGGGAGATCGCCGCGCTGGGCGAGACCCTGAACAACATGACCCGGACGCTCTCCATCTTCGCCCAGCAGGTCACCAGCGTGGCCCGCACGGTGGGCGTGGAAGGGAAGCTGGGCGCCCAGGCGGACGTGCCCGGCGTCGCCGGCACCTGGAAGGACCTCACCGACAACGTGAACGTGCTGGCCCGCAATCTCACCGACCAGGTGCGCAACATCGCGCTGGTCACCACCGCGGTGGCGCGAGGCGATCTCTCCCGCAAGATCACCGTCCCCGCCCAGGGCGAGATCCTGGAGCTGAAGGAGACCGTCAACGAGATGGTCGATCAGCTCCGCGCCTTCGCCGCGGAGGTGACGCGGGTCGCGCGCGAGGTGGGCACCGAGGGAAAGCTCGGCGGCCAGGCGCAGGTGCCGGGCGTGGCCGGCACCTGGAACGACCTGACCGAAAGCGTCAACACGCTGGCGGGCAACCTGACCTCGCAGGTGCGCAACATCGCCCTGGTCACCACCGCCGTCGCCAACGGAGAGCTGTCCCGCAAGATCACCGTCGCGGCGCGCGGCGAGATCCGGGAGCTGAAGAGCACGGTGAACGCCATGGTCGACCAGCTCCGCGCCTTCACCGCGGAGGTGATCCGGGTCACCCGCGAGGTGGGCGCGCAGGGAAAGCTGGGCGGCGAAGCCCACGTTGCCGGCGTGGCCGGGAGCTGGAAGGACCTGACCGACAGCATCAACGAGATGATCAAGGACCTGCGCGAGAGCACGCAGGCCAACGAGGAGCAGGACTGGCTGAACACCAACCTCGCCCGCCTCTCCGGCCTGCTCCAGGGCAGGCGCAGCGTCCAGGAGCTGGGGCAGATCATCCTCAGCGAGCTGGCGCCGCAGGTTTCGGCCCAGTACGCGGCGCTGTTCGTGGCGGAGTCGCGGACCGGGGTTCTGCTCCGGTTGAGCAGCTACGGCCATCCCGGCTCGCCCGGAGGAGAGCGGTTCAATCCGGGAGAGGGCCTGGTCGGGCAGTGCGCGGTGGAGAAGAGGATCCTGGCGGTGGACGACATCCCCGGCGATTACGTCCGCGTCCGGTCGGGCATCGGGGACGCGCCGCCGCGCAGCCTGCTGGTGGTGCCGGCACTGTTCGAAGGCGAGGTCAAGGGCGTGATCGAGCTGGGATCGCTGCCCGGCTTCAAGCCCATGCACCGGGTGCTGCTCGAGAAGCTGGCCGAGGGGATCGGGGTGATGCTGAACAGCATCGCGACCACCTCGCGCACCGAGCACCTGCTCGGGGAGCTGAGGGCGTCCAACGCGGAGCTGGCGAAGCGCACCAGCGACCTGGAGGACAAAGCGCAGCAGCTCGCGCTGGTCTCCCGCTACAAGTCCGAGTTCCTCGCCAACATGTCGCACGAGCTGCGCACGCCCCTGAACAGCATCCTGATCCTGGCGCGGCTGCTCTCGGAAAACTCGAAGAGCCACCTGGACGCGGAGGAGGTGCAGTACGCCTCGACCATCCACTCCAGCGGCCACGACCTGCTCACGCTGATCAACCAGATCCTCGATCTCTCGAAGATCGAGTCGGGCCGCCTCGAGGTTCACCAGCGGCCGGTGGACCTGCGAGAGGTCGCCGGGAACCTCGAGCTGATGTTCCGGCCCACGCTCCGCGCCGGCATCGGCTTCTCGGTGTCGATCTCGCCCCGCGTCCCCGGCAAGATCCTTACCGACGCCCAGCGCGCGCAGCAGGTGATCAAGAACCTGCTCTCCAACGCCTTCAAGTTCACCCAGGGCGGGACCGTGGAGCTCTCCATCGACGTGGAGGCGGGAGGCGACCGGTTCCGCAATGCCAGCCTGCGCGGCGCGGCGCAGGTGCTGGCGCTGTCGGTCAAAGACACCGGGATCGGCATCCCGCCCGACAAGCAGGAGATCATCTTCGAGGCCTTCCAGCAGGCGGACGCGTCCACCAGCCGCACGTTCGGCGGCACCGGGCTGGGCCTGACCATCAGCCGCGAGCTGGCACGGCTGTTGGGCGGCGAGATCCGCCTTGGCAGCGCGCCCGGGGAAGGCAGCACGTTCACCCTCTACCTGCCGCTGCTGTTGCCGGTGGAGGCTCGCGAGGAAGCGGCCGAGAGCGCGCCGCGGCCGTCCGCCCTGCCGCAAGGCCAGCCGAGCCCGGAGGCGGTGCGCGAGCTGAAGGGCCGCGTCGTCCTCCTGGTGGACGACGACGTGCACAACCTGTTCGCCGTCACCAGCCTGCTCGAGCGCTACGGCGTGCGGGTGCTGCCCGCGCAGGACGCGAACGAGTGCTTCGAGCTGTTGAAGTCGAACACCCGGGTTGACCTGGTCCTGATGGACGTCATGATGCCGGAGATCGATGGCCTGGAGGCGACGCGGCGGATCCGGAAGAAGCCCGAGCACGCGTCCTTGCCCATCGTCGCGCTCACGGCCAAGGCGTTGCCCGGGGACCGCGAGCGGTGCCTGGAAGCGGGCTGCTCCGACTTCGCCACCAAGCCGGTGGGCCCGGAGACGCTCGCGGCGTTGATCTCGAAGTGGACACGAAGGTGATCGGATGGCGAACGGCGAAGCCCAGCGAATCGTTCCCAGCGTGCTGTTGGTCGACGACCGGCACGAGAACCTTCTCGCGTTGGAGGGCGTGCTCAAGCCCTTGGGCGCGCGGCTGGTCAAGGCCCGCTCCGGCGAGGACGCCCTGCTCTACCTGCTGCGCGAGACGTTCGCGGTGATCCTGCTGGACGTGCAGATGCCGCGGCTGGACGGGCTGCAGACCGCGGAGCTGATCAAGCAGCGCGAGCAGACGCGCCACATCCCCATCATCTTCATCACCGCGCTGAGCCGGGAGACCGCGTACGTCTTCAAGGGGTACGAGCAGGGCGCGGTGGACTTCCTGCTCAAGCCCATCGACCCGGAGATCCTCCGGGCCAAGGTGCGCGTCTTCTGCGACCTGTACGTGCGGGGCGAGCAGATCCGGCGGCGTACCTTCGAGGCGGACGCGAAGGACGTCTTTCTCGCGGACGTGATCCACGAGCTGAAGACGCCGCTCGCGGCCGCCAAGGCGCAGGCGCAGCTCGCGCTGCACCAGCTGGGCGAGAAGCGCGCCGACGCCGGCACCGCCCGCGCGCTGCGGCTGATCTCGCAGCAGATCGACCGGTTGAACCGGCTGGTCGGCGACCTTCTGGAGGCGAGCCGGCTGGAGTCCGGCAAGCTCGAGCTGCAGCCGGTGGAGTTCGATCTGACGGCGCTGCTGGAGGAGATGCGCCTCCGGATGCAGCCGCTGAGCGACCGGCATCCGATCCAGATCCAGGCGCCGGACACGCTCCCGCTGGTCGCGGACCGGGACCGCATCGAGCAGGTGCTCGCGAACCTGCTCTCCAACGCGATCCGGTACTCGCCGGAAGGCGGCGCGATCCAGCTTCGCGCGGAGCAGAAGGGCAACGAGGTGCGGGTCATCATCAAGGATCACGGCCTCGGGATCCCGCAGGGGCAACAGCAGCTCGTGTTCGAGCGCTTCGGCCGCGCTCACGGGACGGCGTTCGGCGGCCTGGGTCTGGGGCTCGCCATCTCCAAGGGCATCGTCGACGCGCACGGCGGGCGGATCTGGGTGGAGTCCGACGGGGTGCCGGGAAAGGGCAGTGTCTTCCACCTGGAGCTGCCGCTGCACCCCCCGGTCAACGGCCCCTGAGCGGACCTTCATCACGCCGCCACGGTGATGGGGTAGAAGGCCGGCCGTGGGCCGATATCAGGTGCTGCCGGAGCTCTCCCGGGTCTGGGCGGAGGCGCGCTCCAGCCTCCATCCCATCCGGGTCGAGACGGCGGGGTTCGAAGGGGAGATCGAGGCCGAGACGCTGGAGGCCGGAATCCGCCTCGCGCCGCCGACGCGCATCTCGCTGCCGGTGGCGCTGCTCAAGTCGAGCAACGCCCTGGTCGATGCGGAGCTGAAGCGGAAGCTGGATGCCCGGAGGTTTCCGCGAATCACGGGCGAGCTCCGGGAAGGCTCGGCGCCCGCCGGCGGGCGCTCGCTGCTCCGCGGGGTCCTGACGCTTCACGGGGTCTCGCGCGAGATGGAGGTCGAGGTGGCCGTGCGCGCCGCGGAGGGGGATGCGCTGGAGGTGGAGGGCGAGAAGGTGATCGACATGCGCGACTTCGACCTCGTGCCGCCGCGCTTCCTGATCTTCAAGGTCGAGCCGCTGGTGCGGGTCCGCGCGAAGCTGGTCGCGCGGGCCGTGTAGGGGACATGATGAGCGGCGTAGCCGCGATTCGTGTCCCCTAGACTTGATTGCGGCGGGCCCGCGCGGCGTTGGCCAGCTCGTCCAGGACCGGCACGGTGGCCTCCCACCCCAGGCAAGCGTCGGTAATCGACTGCCCGTAGACGAGCTGCTGCGGCTCGTGCAGATCCTGCCGTCCCTCGACGAGGTTGGACTCGATCATCACGCCCACGATGCCCTTCTCGCCCTGCGCGACCTGCGCGGCGATCTCGCGCGCGACCTGCGGCTGCCGCCGGTAATCCTTGCCGCTGTTGCCGTGGCTCAGGTCCACGATCAGCCGCTGCGGCACCGAAGCCTGCGCCAGCGCGGCCAGCGCCTTGCGCACGCTGGCCGCGTCGGAGTTGCCGCCGGAGGCGCCGCCGCGCAGGATGATGTGGCAGTCGGGATTGCCCCGGGTCGAGACGATGCCGGCGAGCCCTTGCTCGGTGACGCCGAGAAAGTGGTGCCGGTGGCTCGCGGCGCGGACCGCGTCGATGGCGATCTGGACGTTGCCCTCCGTGCCGTTCTTGAAGCCGACCGGCATGGAGAGACCGGAGGCGAGCTCGCGGTGCACCTGGCTCTCGGTGGTCCGGGCGCCGATGGCTCCCCAGGCGACCAGGTCGGAGATGAACTGCGGCGTGATCGGGTCGAGGAACTCGCAGGCGGCGGGAAGCCCCAGCTCGACCAGGTCGAGCAGCAGCCGGCGCGCCAGCCGCAGGCCCTGGTTGACGGCGAACGAATTGTCCAGGCGCGGGTCGTTGATCAGTCCCTTCCACCCGACCGTGGTGCGCGGCTTCTCGAAGTAGACGCGCATCACGATGCGCAGGTCCGCATCCAGCCTGGCGGCCTCGGCGCGAAGGCCGCGGGCGTAGTCGAGCGCCGCGACCGGGTCGTGCACCGAGCAGGGGCCGACGATCACCATCAGGCGATCGTCCTGCGCGGTGAGGATGCGGATGATCTCGTCCCGCGCACGTGCCACGTGCTCTGACCCCTTCTCGCCGAGCGGAAGCTCCTCGAGCAGGATTGCGGGCGGCAGGAGCGGCCGGTTGCTTTCGACGTGGAGGTCGCGCGTTTTCATCTGGGTCCGATTCTAGCCGATCGCCCGTGTCGAAATCGTGGACCGCGCTCAGCCCGGACTTGCCACCTGTGTACTGCGTGCGGTTCGCGGGCTAGTTCTCCCGGGTCCAGGCATGACCGCCAGCGCGCAGAGCCAGACGCATTCGCACGACAGCACCCACCGCGCGCCGGGTCCTTCGTGCGTACTGAGCAACATGAACAGGTAGCAGACCAGCAGCGGCGGCACCGCGAATTTCGCAGACGCGCTCACTTTTTCGTGATTCTCCGGCGACACGCCATTAGACCGATCCTCCGCGAGGAGCACACCGATGGCCAAGAAGCCCGCG
>DASQAS010000062.1:0-27629 GCA_035635635.1 Myxococcales bacterium
CAAGGCGCCCATCGCTGCGCTCGCGCTCACCATCTTCCTCTTCAGCTTGACCGGGATTCCGCCCTTCGCCGGCTTCGTCGGCAAGTACCTCATCTTCGCCGCGGTCGTGCAGCGCGGCGGATTCTGGAACGTGCTGCTGGCCGTGATCGGCGTGTTGAACAGCGCCGTCTCGCTCTTCTATTACGCGCGCATCATCAAGGCGATGTACCTCGAGGAAGCGACCGACGAACGCCCGCTCGCAGTGCCTGCCGTGTACACGGGTCTGCTGGTCGCGCTTGCCATTCCGGTGCTCGCGCTGGGTCTGTACTGGACTCCTTTGGTCCGGTGGGCTTCCGCCGCATTCTCGGCTTGAATTACTTCCTGATTCCAACAGATTGGAAGAATATACCGAGCGATTACACATACGGTGGAAGGCCGGGAAGATCTCCCGTGCGATCACCGACAGTACTGGCGTTCTTGCGGTCCCAGATCGCGTAAGCTTTGACGAACGCACAAACCCCTAGAGGGGAGCACAAGCTGGCGGACCTTTTGCACGGTAAGGGGCCGGAGCGGCCCTTGACCTTGATGTGGACAGACTGGCTCACGAACTCTTTTTTCCGGATCCGGGTAGCGCCCGCGGCGGCGAACAAGCTCGGGCGGCTGCCCATCGACCTGCAGTCTCGCCTGCGGCAGATGTTCCAGGACATCACCGACCTGGCGGATCTGACTCCGCCCAACGCCGGCACGACTTTCATGTCCGGCTCGGCGCCTCCGCTGCTTTCCCTCCAACTCGGGCGCGTCTATGTCCGCTACTCCATCTCGGAGGAGAGCCGGACGCTGACCATCCAACACGTCATCTTGCTCGATGACGAGGAGCCGCTCGAGGAGACCGGTTAGGCACGGCCGACGAAGGCGGCTCAGGGCCTGTGGCTTCTAGCCTTCTCTTCCAGCATCGCGAACAGCTCCGGCGCCAACGTCCGATCGCCGAGCTTGCGGTCCGGCTGCACCGTGGGGCCGTGGAAGTCGCTCCCGGCCGTCAGCACCAGCGAGAGCTCCTCCGCCCAGCGCACGAACGCCTCGGCCTGGTTGGGTGGATGCTCGGGATGCCACGCCTCCACCCCGTCCAGTCCGAGCGACGCCATCGCCTTCAGCTCCTGCCGCGAGATGGAGTTGGCGCCCGGATGGGCGATGGTGGCCGTGCCGCCGGCGTCGTGCACGAGCTGCACGGCCTCGTCGACCGGTAGGCGCCGGCGATCGACCCAGAGCGCTCCGCCGGTGTGCAGGAACCGATCGAACGCGTCCTTGATGCTCGCCACGTGGCCGCAGTCGACCAGCACGCGCGCGAGGTGCGGACGGCCGAAGTTCTCCCCCCCGCTGGCGGCGACCACGCGGTCCATGCTGACGCCGCCGAAGCCGAGGCTTCGCGCGCGGTCCACCATGCGTTCCATCCGCTCGCGCCGCTCCGCGAGCATCCCCGTGGCCATCCGCTCCAGCGCCGGCGACGCCGGATCGATGAAGTGCCCGAGCACGTGGACTTCGCGGCCGTGCAGGTCGCAGGAAAGCTCGATGCCCGGCACGAGCCGGACACCCGACGCCTCTGACGCAACGCGGCATTCCTCGAGACCGAAGACCGTGTCGTGATCCGTGACGGCCAGCACCTCCACGCCCGCGCGGCGTGCCTCGTCGAAAAGCTGGGCGGGCGAGCGATCGCCGTCGCTGTATAGGGTGTGGGAGTGCAGGTCGATCACTCTGTTGACGCTCCTTTGCCGCGCTGGTTATCTCCCTACCATGCAGCACGTCCTGCAGATCAGCCGCAAGATCGATTACGGCTTGCGGGCGATGATCCACCTCGCCGGGCTCCCGGCGGGCAAGATCGCCTCGCTGCAGGATCTCGCCACCACCTTGCACCTGCCTCGGGAATTCCTCGCGAAGATCCTGAAGATCCTCACCGCCAAAGGACTGGTCCGGTCCAGCCGCGGCGCGCACGGCGGGTACCAGCTCGCGCGGCCCGCGCACGACATCTCCTTCCTCGAGGTCATCGAGACCGTCGAGGGGCCGGTCCAGCTCAACGTCTGCCTCGACCACAAGGATCGCTGCGATGTGAGCGCGGGTTGCACCATGTACGAGGTGTGGAAGGTCGGGCAGGACCGGATGCTCGACGTGTATCGCCGCACGTCCATCGGCCAGCTCGCCGCGGAGCCGGAGCGGCCGCTGCCGATTCCGCTGGGCGTTCCCGCCCGCGGCTGAAGCGGATCAAGACGCGTCGAACGCGAGCTCCAGGGCGCGCCGGTGCGCGTCCCAGGAGACCGCCGCTGTCGCCTCCGCGCGCGACGCCCAGCGGAACCGGACGTGCTCGTCCGAGAGGGAGGGAGCGGCATCCGCCGGGACGCGGAGCAGGAACGCGTGCTCCTCGAATTCTCCCTTGCGCCCCTGATAGCGGTGGGCAAATCCCAGATCGACCAGTTCCCCGCGCAGGCCCGTCTCTTCGAACGCTTCGCGGGCGGCGCAGGCGGCCGCCGTTTCGCCCGGATCGGCCTTGCCGGTCACCGGATGCTCTCCGCCGCCGCGCCGGGTGGGCCGCTCGAGCAGCAGCGCCTGGGGTCCGGGCCTTCCTTGACGGAGAATCCACACCAGGGCTTTGAGCCGCACGCGAACCCGATTGTAGCCGGAAATCTGTGGTAGATGGGCCCTCCCCGGGGAGGTGGAGGGTCCATTGGAGAAGCTCCATCTCGATCTCGACGGTCCCGACCCGCGCCGCGGCCTGTCCAGCATGGCCCGCGGCCTGATCGGCTCGGAGATCCTGCGCATCGGCTCGGAGATCCGGACCGCGGTGAGCGCCGGCCAGAAGATCGCGAACTTCACGGTCGGCGACTTCTCCTCGAAGGAGTTCCCCATCCCGGACCGCCTCCGGGACGGCACGCTGAAGGCGCTGGCGGCGGGGGAGACCAACTACCCGCCGGCCGACGGCGTGCTGCGCCTGCGCGAGGCGGTGCGGGAGTTCTGGCGCGACCACCTTCACCTCGAGGTACCGCTCGAAAGCATCGTGATCGCCGGTGGTTCACGTCCGGTGATCTACGCGGCGTACCGGGCCCTGGTGGAGCCGGGCGAAACCGTCGTGTACCCGGTCCCGAGCTGGAACAACAACCACTACTGCCACCTGGTGGGCGCCAAGGGAGTGCCGCTGGAGACGGATCCGGAGCACGGCTTCTTGCCCACCGCCGCCTCGCTGAAGCCGCATCTGCGCACGGCCCGGCTGATCGCGCTGAATACGCCGCTCAACCCGGCGGGGACGGTGCTCTCGCCCGAGGAGGTGCGGCACATCGCGGAGGCCGTGGCGGACGAGAACCGGCGGCGGACCAAGGCCGGAGAGAAGCCGCTCTACGTCCTCTACGACCAGGTGTACTGGATGCTGACCTTCGGGACCGCGCGGCACGAGATGCCCGTGCACGCGGTTCCCGAGACGGCCAGGTACACCATCTTCGTCGACGGGATCTCGAAGTCGTTCGCCGCCACCGGCGTGCGCGTCGGCTGGGGCGTTGGCCCGCGAGCGGTGATCGCGGCGATGAAGGACGTCCTCGGCCACGTAGGCGCCTGGGCGCCGCGGGCCGAGCAGGTGGCCACCGCCGAGCTGCTGCGCGATCCGCCCGCCATGGCAGCCTACCTGCGCGAGCACAAGGGACGGCTGCAGCAGCGCTTGGACCTGCTGGACGCCGGATTCTCGCGGATGGCGGCCGCCGGACTGCCGGTGCGCCACATCCCCCCGCAAGGAGCGATCTACCTCTCGGTGCAGTTCGCCCTGATCGGCAAGCGGGGCCTGCGGACCAACGACCAGGTCCGCGAGTACCTCCTCGACGAGGCGGGGCTCGCGGTGGTGCCGTTCCAGGCCTTCGGGTTGAGCGGCGAGAACGGCTGGTTCCGCTTCAGCGTCGGCGCCGTCTCAGTGCGCGACGTGGAAGAGGCGTTGCCCCGGATCGAGGCGGCGCTGCGCAAAGCGCACGGGTGACGCACGTACGCCGCCCCGGTGGCGGTCGCGAGGAGGCTCCACCGCTCACCGGGACGGCGCCGGGAAACCCGCGGATCGCGCTCAACGCTTGGTCGTGTCCGAGCTGGACGACGAGTCGGAGTTGCTGCTCGGGTTGCCGCTGCTCGGCGACGTGCTCGACGGCGTGCCGCTCGAACCGCTCGAACCGCTCGGGCTGGTGCTGCCCGCCATGCCGCCGCTGGGGCTACCGCTGCTGGGGGTGCTCGGGGTGGCGGTATCCGACACGCCCGCGTCGGCGCGCGTGGCGCGCGACGGCATGGCGCCGCTGCGGCCCTGCGGGTCGGTGGCGGTGGGCCTGGTGCCGGCGCCCTTGTTGTCATTGCAGGCGCCCACGGTTGCGATCAGACCTGCGGCGGAGGCCAAGGTGATCCATTTGCGGAGGGTCATCTGATTCCTCTCAGGGTTTGTTGCCTAGGGAAGCTGGACGCCCCATCCTGCTCCGGCAAGCGAGGAGCGCCCGGGAGACGGTCGGGCATACGGGCGCGGCCGCGCCTGCGATAGACTGGCGCCCATGCCGAAGGACGACCGCCCGCGGACCTTCCCTTCAACTGGCGGACCGCGACGCATCCCTGCGTTGCGGGAGGACATCCGCGTCCTCACTCCCCGGCAGATCTACGACCACCTCGACCGCTACGTGATCGGTCAGACGACCGCCAAGCGCGCCGTCTCGACGGCAGCCCACCAGCACCTCAAGCGCATCGAGCAACGGCGGCTCGGCAAGGCCACGCTCCTGCGCAAGTCCAACGTGCTGCTGATGGGACCCACCGGGTCGGGCAAGACGCACATCGCCCGCAAGCTCGCCGAGCTGCTCGAAGTGCCCTTCACCGTGGTGGACGCCACTGAGTATACCGAAGCGGGATACTACGGAAAGGACGTGGAGGTGATGGTGGCCGAGCTGCTCTTCAAGAGCGGCCACTCGATCGACGCCACCGAGCGCGGGGTCATCTTCATCGACGAGATCGACAAGATCGCCCGGCGGACCGGCAGCGCGCGCACCGGCGCGGGGACGCGGGACATCGGCGGCGAGGGCGTGCAGCAGGCCCTGCTCAAGATGCTGGAGGGGCGGGAGATCTTCGTCCCCCTCAACGTCACCCAGCACTGGAACAAGCACGACTTCGTCCAGGTGGACACCTCCGACATCCTCTTCATCTGCGCGGGCACCTTCACCGATCTGCACCACGTGCAGGTGGACCGGCAGGTCGGGTTTGGCAGCGCCGGAAAGAGGATGGGCGCCTCGCGCCTGCGGGTGAAGGAGCTGATCGAGTACGGGATGCTGGCGGAGCTCCTGGGCCGGCTCCCGGTGCAGGTGCAGCTCGAGGAGCTGACTCCGGACGAGCTCTACCGCATCCTCACCGAGCCGCCCGACGCGCTCGCGCGCGAGTACCGCGAGGCGCTCACCCTGGACGGAGTGGACCTCGAGCTGCACGAGGGCGCCCTGCGGGCGATCGTGGAGTACTCGGTGGAGAAGAAGCTGGGAGCGCGTGCACTGCGCAGCATCATGGAGGACCTGCTGGCCGACGTGATGTTCGAGGCGCCGGAGAAGCGGGGCGAGCGGGTGATGATCGACCGGAGATACGCGGTGACCCGGCTGAGGAGATTGGACGCCGCGGCGCTCAGGGAGACCTGATGCCCCGGCTGTCGCTGCTGCTCGTCGCGGCGTGCACGAGCACGAGCCTGCAGATCCATTCCCGGACCCGGCTCCCGGACTGCGCCGCGGACGGCGAGGAAGTCGTCTGCGGCGGCAACCGGTTCGCGGAGCTGATCTGCCTCAACCGGGTCAAGCGGCTGGAGCCGGACGTCGAGCCGTCGGTGGCGGCCCCCGGCGAGCCGCGCGCCTGCCGTGCCCTGGGGATCCACTACTTCGACGACGACACCGTGGTCTGGCTCTACCGCGCGCCGGGCTTCGATCCCGACCGTCCCGATCTGCCGTACCGGGACAGCAAGACCGACATGCGCCGCGCGGTGAGCGTCGCGCTCTCTTCCGACGGCAGCAAGCTGCGCTACCGCACCGGATCCCTCCATCCGCTCCACGGCGGCGCGGTCTACCAGGGCCACGAGTACGACCTGTTCCAGGGCACCCTGAACGACAATTGACAAGCCCCGCGCGCCGGGGCTCCATGCGACATGCTCGCGTATACGTTCTTTCACTGGCCGCGAAAGGACGCCTCCGAGTACGAGCGCCACCTCGGCGAATTTTTGCAGTCGATGGAGGCGGACAAGCCGCTCGGATACCTGGGCGGGCTCTCGATGCGGCACGGCGAGGCCAGCTGGCTGCCCGGGCCGGCGTACCTGGACTGGTACCGGGTGGGCGGGTTCGCCGATCTGGGGATGCTGAACGAAGGCGCGGTCAGCGGCTCCCGGCGGGCGCCGCACGACGACGTCGCGAGGATGGCGGCGGGCGGCGCGGGTGGCCTCTACGAGCTGCAGCAAGGACCGGCGGACTTCCGCGACGCGAAGGTCGCGCACTGGTTCGGCAAGCCGGCCGGGATGCGGTACGCGGAGCTGTTCGGCGAGCTGGCCGGCGTAGCGGGGTCGCTCTGGATGCGCCAGATGGTGCTCGGGGTGTCGCCGGAGTTCGTGCTCTTTGCCACCCGGGATGTGGCGCTGGGGGTGCCGGCGACGCGGATCGACGTGTCTTGCGTCTGGCCGGGGCGCTGACCCTCGCTCAGGTCTTCCTCGGCCCGCGCAGCTCTGTGATCAGGTTGACCTCGCGGGCGACGTTGAGCACGTGCGACTGCCCCAGCTCCAGCTTCGAGAGGGAGGTCTCGTTTTCGAGGTGGGTCAGGTTGGCCCGCAGCAGCGCGACGATGGACGCGAACGCCCAGGCCACCAGGATTCCCTTCGCGGATCCGAGGAGGAACCCGCCGCCCCGCTCCACCGTCTTGGTGAATCCACCAGTCATGCGCTTGTGCAGGAAGCGCCCGATCAGCTTCGCCACGATCTCCGCCACCAGGAACAGCGCGATGGCCATTGCTGCCGTCGCCACCGCGGCAGGCAAGCCCAGGTCCTTGCCGAACGCCTCGCCGAAACTCCCGGCGAAGAGCCGCGCGAGCACGATGCCGCCGATGAAGCCGATCAGCCCGAAGAGCTGACGGAGCAGCCCGCGGAAGGCGCCCCAGATCGCGAAAAGGAGGACGAGGACGAGGCAGAACAGGTCGAACCCGTTCACCGGATGCTCATGTCGTTCTTGATCAGCTTGCCGGCTTCGTCGCGCTTGGCCTTGAAGTTCGGGTTGTTCGGCTCGTAGGTGAGCGCCATCTTGAAGTTCCGCTCGGCGGCGGCGAACTTCTGGGCGGCCATGTCGGCGAGACCGGCCATGTAGAACTTGCGGCCCTGCGGCGTGAACCCTACCTCCTGCTCCTTCTCCTTCTTCAGCTCCTGCTCGCTGGCCTCGACGAAGCGCAGCTTCTTCTGCCGCTCGGGGCCGATGACATCGGCCAGGTACTTGGCGCGCTTCACGTCGTCGCGCAGGCAGACGTAGGCCTCGTTGATGCGCTTGTAGATCCGGCTGATGGTCTCCTTCACCTCGAGCTTCTTGTGCGTGCTGAAGCGGTCGGGATGGTAGGCGCGCGACTCGCGGTAGTACGCGGCCTTGATCTCCGAGGGGCTGGCGTTCTGGCCGATCTTGAGGATCTGGAAGTAGTCCAGCTCCTCGAGGACCTGCGCCAGCGCCTGCGCTTCGATCTCGAACGCTTCGTCCATCAGGCCGCAGCCTCGCCACGCGCGAGCTTGGTCTTCGCGTTCTTCGCCTGCGCGGACTGGATCATGTCCTCCGTCAGGCCCGAGGACAAGCGGATGGTGCAGGAGGTCTTCTGCCCGGTCTCCACGTCGGCGGCGGTGACGTTGACGATGCCGTTGGTGTCGATCTCGAAGGTGACCTCGATGCGCACTTCCCCGCGATAGCCGATGCGAAACCCGGAGAACTCGAACTCGCCGAGCATCTCGCACTCGGTGGCCTTGTTCGACTCGCCCTGGTAGACCTTGATCTTCACCTTCTCCTGGCCGTCGCGGTTGGTGGTGTAGGACTTGCTGCGCTCGATCGGGATGGGCGTGTTCTTGTCGAGGATCTTGTCGGTGTAGCCGCCCACCGTCCCGACCCGCAGCGTGAGCGGGGTCACGTCCAGCAGGTAGTGGTCGCCCTTCGCGTCCAGCAGGCTCGAGGCCTGGATGGCGGCGCCCATCGCGACCACCTCGTCGGGGTCGATGCCCGCCATCACGTCCTTGCCGAAGTAGTGCTTCACGCTGGTACGGATGATCGGCAGCCGGGTCGGACCGCCGACCAGGATGACCGCGTCCAGGTCCTGCGCGGTCATCTTCGCGCTCTGCAGCGCCTCGTCGCAGACCTTGAAGGTCCGCTGCACCAGGTCCATCACCATCTTGTTGAACTCGGCCTCGCTCAGGCTGGCCGAGAGATCCATCACCTTGCCGTTCGGGTCCTGGCAGATGCCCTCGACGTTGATCTTCGCCACCCCGTCGCGGCCCACGTCGATCTTGGCGCGCTCGGACGCCTCCTTGAGCATCTGCAGGCAGTACTTGTTGAGGCGCAGGTCGATGCCGTGCTGCTTGAGGAAGCCCTCGGCGAGCCAGGTCATGATCCGGTCGTCGAAGTCGTCGCCGCCCAGGTAGGTGTCGCCGGCGGTGGAGAGGACCTCGAACACGTCCTTGCCGATCTCCAGCACCGAGATGTCGAAGGTGCCGCCGCCCAGATCGTACACGGCGATCCGCTGCGTGATGTCCTTTCCGAACCCGTATGCAAGCGCGGCGGCGGTCGGCTCGTTGAGGATGCGCAGGACATCCAGCCCGGCGATCCGGCCGGCGTCCTTGGTGGCCTGGCGCTGGTTGTCGTTGAAGTAGGCGGGCACGGTGATCACCGCCTTCTTCACCTCGTGGCCGAGGTAGTTCTCGACGATCGCCTTCATCTCCTTCAAGACCAGCGCGGAGATCTCCGGGAGCGAGTAGACGTTCTCCCGGATCTGGATCCGGACCGAGTTGTTCTCGCCCTCGATGATCTTGTACGGCATCACCGCCTGGGCCTTCTTCACCTCGTCGGAGAAGTAGAAGCGGCCGATCAAGCGCTTGGCGCTGTACACGGTGTTGTCGGCGTTGGTGATGATGTTGCGCTTGGCGCTGTTGCCGACCAGGACCGTCCCATCCTCGAGAAAGCTCACCACGCTCGCGTGCGTGCGCTCGCCCCACTCGTTCGGGATCACCGTGGTTTTGCCGTTTTCCAGAATGGAGACGCAGCTGTAGCTAGTCCCCAGGTCGATTCCGATTGCGATGTCACCGGGGTCGGCCATGTCGAGGGCGAGTCTACCCTGCGGATATGGACGGTCCAAAGATCGGACATTGGCGCGCGATCGGCGGGTGCGCTACGATCCTACAAGACCCACATTGAGGTCTGGAGGGTGGTTGGTTTGTCAGAATTCCTCGCGATCCATCAGTCCGACGCGAGCCTTCTCGGATGCCTCCTGCGGCGGCTCGCGGGCAAAGTCTCGCTCGGGACCTCGGAGCGCGCGGCGGGCGTCGGCTTCTTCCAGAGCGACGACCTGCTGCTGCGCAAGCGCCCTTTGGGCGGACAGGCCGCGTTGCCGGAGAAGCTCGCCGAAGGCGTGGAGAGCGAGGCCGCGCTGATCTGCAGCGGCGCCGTCGGCCAGATGTCGCGCTCGTTCAACGAGCAGATGACCCTGCCCTTCCGGTTCAAGCGCTGGCTGTTCGCCACGGCGGGACAGCCCGAGGCGCTGAACCCGGTGCGCTCCGCGCTGCTGAAGAACCTGCCCGACTACCTGAGACGTTCGGTGAAGGGAGATTCGGCCACGGAAGCCATCTTCTTCACCTTCCTCTCGCGGCTGCGGGACGTCGGACGGCTGGACGATCACGATCTCGACGCGGCGACGGCCGCGCGCTCGCTGGCGGCCGCGGTGGGCGAAGCGGAGCGCGCGTTCGAGCAGATGGGGCAGGCGCTGCCGGCGATGGCCGCGGTGGTCAGCAACGGCCGCGTGATGGCCGCGCTGCGGCGCGGGCACCCGCTGCTCGTCGGCGTCGTGGACGGGCTCATCCCCTGCCAGAAGTGCGAGATCGGTCCGGCAGCGAACGAGCTGGACCCGAAGGTGAAGTCGCACCGGATGCTGAAAGCGGCCATGCTGCTGTCTACGGCGGATGCGCCGCTCGAGGGTTTCCGGGAAGTGGCGGACCGGGAGGTGATCGCGATTCCGCGGACGCTGACGGAGATTCGGAGTCTCTAGGTATCGGGCTGGCCTTGGCAAACCCTCACTGCTGCTCCGCCACGATCTCGTGCGACGCCGCCCCCTTCGGCACCACGATCACGAACTCGAACCCGTACAGGATCTTCTCCATCTCCGGCGTCACCGCCCCCAGCGACCGGAAGTTCGACCGTAGCGGGCGCAGATCGAACAGCGACCAGGTGAGCGGGTGCTTCGCCGCGACCTGCAGCAGCGGCTTCACGCTCGGAAGCGGCGAGTCCTTCGCCGCCACGTTGATCGGCATCGGCCGCATCGGCTTCCCGGCTCCGGCGAACGTCAGCTGCTGCCCGGCCGCCGCGAACATCAGGATGTGCACCGATCTCTGCTGCAGTCCCTCCGCCAGCTCGGCGACGAAGTTTCCCAGGTCGCGGTTCCGCAGCGGGTTGAGCCCCTTGAAGGCGTGCTCCCCTCCCGCCTTGAGCAGCACCTTGCGACCCGGCTCCGCGCCTCCCGCGGCGGTGAAGTACTGCCGCATCAACAGCGAGCGCTGGACGTTGGACGCGTAGCCGTTCCGGCTGAACTCCTGGTAGATGGCGCGGCTCGCCAGCAGGTTGTCGATCGGCGTGGAATCGAGCCGGGCCTGCTTCAGCGCCGACTGGAAATCCAGCAATTCTTGAAGGGGCGCGGTCATCATGTAGAGGAGGTCCGGCCGCCCTGCTCCCTTCGCGTCGGCCAGCGCGTCCTGCTCGGCCGTGAGCAGCTCGCCGACCCGCGTGGCGATCTGCGGGGGCAGCTCCTGCTCGCGCACCGCCTCCAGGAGCGCCTTGCCGTTGCCCATCAGCTCTTGATCGAACCCGATGATCCGGAGCTTGTTCCCGCTGGCCTTGGCGGCCGCGCGCAAGAACTCGAACTCCTCGCGCGTGTCGTAGAACGCGGTGCTCAACGGATGGTCCTTCAGGAACGCCGCATGGGACTGCACCGCGTCCGGCCGGCGCAGGACCGCGTTCAGCTCCCGCGCCGTGTACGGGCCGACCTCGAGCGCCAGCGTGTCGAAGCCCTGCGGCTGCAGCATCGCGTGCAGGGCCGTGGCGAGCTCGGCGACCTGGCTGACGCCGTGATCCTCGCCGAGGAAGACGAACGCAGCGCCCTCGGTCGCCTTCGCCAGCACCTCCGCCCCGGGACCCACGAGCCGCGACCGCACCGAAAGGTCGGTCCGGTTCGCCGCGAGCTGATCGACCAGCGAGCCGCGCGCGGCTGCCGCCGACAGGACCAGGGCCAGCACCGTGCCGATCATGAGACCCCCCCGGCGCTCAGTACAGGGACTGCTCCAGCACCAGCAGCCAGACGTTGCAGAGGAAATGCGCGATGGCCGCGCCGACGATGGTCCCGGTCCGGTTCCGCAGCCAGGCGAACAGCAGCGCGGGGAAGAAGACCGCCAGACGCCAGGGAGCCGGGGTGAGCAGATGCCCGAGGGCGAAGAAGGCGGCGGCAGCCAGAGCGGTGCGCACCGCTCCCCAGCGCTGCTCGAATCGGAAGGTCATGTACCCGCGGTAGAAGAACTCCTCCGAGAACGCCACCGCCGCGTTGCCCGCGACCTGGCCCAGGAAATCGAGGTCCACCCGCAGGCGGAGGCGAAACGGCCGGTCGCGCGCATCCGGCGCGAGCCAGGTGCGGATGAAGTCGGGCTGGTGCGCCATCCACTTCAGGAACTGCACGTAGGCGACGCTGAACAGCGGCAGGACGACCAGGCATGCGATCAGCGACCAGGCCAGATCCTGCTTCAGCCGGTCGAACCTCCACCCTGCATCGTGCGCGTCCTGGCCGCTGCGCTCCAGAAAACGGACGGGGACGTACAGGAACGCGGCGACGGCGGCCGCCCCCACCAGGCTGCGCAGCGGCGGCACCCACTGGCCGGCGATCTGCAGTCCCGCCAGGCCGGCAATGATCGCGGCCCAGACGGCCAGCGGCTCGGCCACCGGGCTGCGCGCCCCGTTCAGCGCGACACCGGCAGACCGAGCGCCTTCCACTGATCCATTCCGCCCTGCAGGCTGGTGGCGGAGCGGCCCATCTGCCTCAGCCATCCCGCGGTGTTGAACGACCGCATCCCCTTCTGGCAGACCGTCACCACCTCGCGCCCTTCGGGCAGCTCGGCGAGGCGGGCCGGCAGCTCGTTCATCGGGATGTGCACGCTCCCTTCGATGCGCCCCGCCTGCAGCTCGGGCAGGTTGCGCACGTCGAGCACCAGCGGCGGGTTGGGTGCCGCGAGCTTCTGCTGCAGCGATCGGGCGTCGATTTCCATCATCGGGTCCTCGCTTGGCGGATGTATCGATCGAGGTCCTCGCGGTCGATCAGCGAGAGGATCTCGACCGTATTGCCTTCTCCCCGCCGGTAGATCAGGCGCACGTCGGTGGCGATGCGGATCCGGTAGTACCCAGGGAGCCCCTCGAGCGCGATGGCCCGCAGCGATCCGTGGCGCCAGTCGCGCGCGAGCAGCGACACCTTGTCGAACGCCGCCCGCTGCATCCGCCGGTCCCAGCGCTGGATCGAGTCGTAGAACTCGCGGGTGAAGATCGGGATCAGGAAGGTCGACGCTTCCTCCGCGCTGGGCAGCGCCTCCTCGTCCTGCGCCGGCGCCGGAGCGGGCGCCGCCGCCGGCGCGCGCTGCGCCAGGGCACGCTGCTCGCGAAGCGCATCCCGCTCCTCGACCGCCGCCCTCAGCCGCTCGGACAGGGATCGGTTCTCGTCGGCCAGCCGCCGCGCCTCGGACAAGGCCCTGCCCTCGCCCGCCGCCGTCAGCCGCGCCAGCTCCGACGATGCGCGGGTGAGCTCGCCCCGGGCCTGGGAGAGCTCGAGACGGACGTCAGCGACGGTGAGCTCCCGGGCGGCGATGTCCGCCCGTGCCGTGGCGAGCTGCTCCCGCAGCGAGTCGCGCTCCTTCTCGGTGCGGTCGGCGGCCTTGCGCGCATCCTCCAGCTCCTTCCGAAGCTCCTGGACGTCGGCCGGGAGCTGGGGCTTGCGCGGCGGCGCCTTGGCCTTGGCCGGCGCGTCCAGCGCCTCGACCCCGAGCTCGATGGCCGAGAGCGCGTAGGGGCGCAGCTTCTCTTCCTCGTCGATCAGCGCACGCCAGGCGACCCGGGCCAGGTGCTGCAGCGGGTCGCCGGTGAAGACCTCGAGCAGATCGCGGTAGTGCTCGTCGTCCAGCTTCTTGCCTTCCAGCACGGGGTTGCGCAGGGTCTCCCGGATCGCCTTGTCCAGGAATTGCTCCGCGTCTTTGGCCGCCCGCGCCTCGTCGGCGAGCAGGCGCGCCACCTGGTTGGGCGGCATGTTCTCGAGCCGGTATCCCGGGCTGTACAGGCGCAGCTCCCCACAGAGCTCCAGCAACCGGCGGTCGGCGAAACACAGCTCGAGGAACTCGCCCAGGGCGCGCGGGTCGAGCTGCTGGAGCGGCAGCGGCGCGCTGGAGATGGGGATCTCCGCGACGGGCGACGGCTCGGCCTCCTGCGCCTCGGCCTTCGCCTTGCCGGCCTTGTTCTTCTTCCCCATCGCGGGCGGCAATAGAGAGCGTATTCTCCCTGGATGCAAGCGCTGGTCACCGGAGCCGCCAGGCGCGTCGGACGCGCCATCGCGCTGGAGCTTCATCGCGCCGGGGCGCGGGTGGCCGTCCACTACCGCACCTCCCGCAAGGAGGCCGAGGAGACCGCCGCGATGCTCGGCGGCGCGCCGCTGGTCCAGGGCGACCAGGCGGACGAGCCGGAGCGGATCGTCCGCGACGCCGTGCGCGCGCTGGGCGGTCTCGATCTGCTGGTGTGCAATGCGGCCCGATTCGAGAAGGTGCCTTCGGACCAGCTCACGCGCGCCCGCTTCGAGGCCATGCTGGCCACCAACCTGGTCGGCCCCTTCTCCCTGATGCAGGCGGCGCTGCCGCACCTGCGCGCGTCCCGGGGCTCGATCGTCACGCTGCTCGACGTCTGCGGAACGAAGCAGGTGTGGAAGGGCTACGCCCACTACGCGGCGTCCAAGGCGGGACTGGCCGCGCTCACACGGGCGCTCGCCCTGGAGTGGGCGCCCGAGGTGCGCGTCAACGGCGTGGCTCCGGGAGCGGTGCTCCTTCCGGAAGGCGTGGACGCGTCCCGGCTGGCGAAGCGGATTCCGCTCGGGCGCATCGGAAGCCCGGAGGACGTGGCCCGGGCTGTCCTGTTCCTCGCCAAAGAGCCGTTCATCACCGGGGAAATCCTGACGGTGGACGGCGGGCGCTCCCTGAATCCCTAGTGTTCGGGCGACATCTGGCTATACTGACGCTATGGAAACCCAGACCCAGACCCAGAATCCGCAAACCACGCAGTCCGAGCCGCCCGCCGCCGTCAAGCTGACGGACAAGGCTGCCGCCATGGTCAAGGAGACCATCGAGCGCGAAGGCCTGCAGGGTTCCGGCCTGCGCGTCGCCGTTGTCGGCGGCGGCTGCTCCGGCTTCCAGTACAGCCTGGACATCGAGAAGGACGTGCGCGCCGGCGACATGGTGTTCGAGGTCAAGGGCGTGAAGTGCTTCGTGGACCCGATGAGCTCGATGTACTTGCTCGGCGTGGAGGTCGACTACGTCGAGGGCCAGTTCGGGCAGAGCGGGTTCAGCTTCAAGAACCCGAACGCGAAGCACACCTGTGGTTGCGGGTCCAGCTTCAGCGCCTGATTTGAAGTCGCAGGCTGCCAGGCCGACGAGGAGCTGACCAGGCCCTCGTCGGTTGGATCCTCTTGCGGGAATCTCCAGAGTCTCCAGCAAGCCAAAGGAGGCTCACAGCATGAAGATCATCGGAATCGCAGCACTTGCGATCGCCCTGTCGGCGTTCGCGGCACGCGCACAGACCACCACCACAAAACCCAGCACCGGCGACAACAAGGACACGGCCGTGCTTCCGGCCGATCAGAACAGCAGCGCCCTGCCCGGCAACTCGTCGAACACGGCGTCGAGCAACAAGACGCTGCCCAGCAACGATCCCAAGGCGAACGGCACGCCGGCTGGGGACCTCGGGGCGAAGACCTCGCAGACGCAGCCTGACGACAAGTCGACCTCGAGCGCGAAGACCGCGTCTCCGAACAACCCGACCACCTCCGGGACGGACACGGGCAGCTCCGGGAGCGTGGCGCGTCCGCCTGCTCCGGACACCAGCGTGGACCAGAAGCCCACGAAGGACCCGGGGATGTCCTCGCGTCCGGGCGACGTGACCGGCCAACCGACCGACACGCAGAAGCCGGTCGACACCGCGCCGTCGAGCAACCCGCCGAAGGACCGGTAGGCAGGCTCGGGGAAGGGGCTCCGGGTCGTTGTGCAGCCGACGATCCGTGCGCAGCTTTCCTTAGGACCGCCGGCCCGGAAGGGAACCGGCCTGAGAAGGGGACAGAAGATGATCAAGGGTATCGTCGCAGCGCTCGCGCTCGGACTGGCGCTGCCAGCTTTGGCGGAGAGCGACACCGTCAAGGACGTGAAGGACACGGCCGCCAACGCTCAGGACAGCGTAAAGGACAAGCTGGGCACGGACAGCGGCGCCACGAAGGCCAAGCGTCAGGCGAAGCGGAGCGTCCGCAACGCGAAGAAGGACGCGCGGCACAAGAAGAACGCAGTGAAGAAGGACGTGAAGGACGCGACCGACACCAAGTAAGCGGTTTTTCCTTGCCATGCCGCCCGGGCGAGCGATGCTCGGGCGCATGGCGAGGCCGGCGCAGAGCGACTCGGGGACCGACGTCGTCAACGCGCCCAAGGATTTCTGGATCGACCTCTACCACGAGCTTCTGGGCGCGCCCTGGCCGGTGACGCTGTTCGCGATCGTCGCGATGTGGCTGGCGCTCAACGTGCTATTCGCGATCGTCTTCCTGCTCACCGGCGGCATCGCCAATGCCAGGCCGGGCTCGTTCGTGGACGCGTTCTTCTTCAGCGTGCAGACCCTGGGCACCATCGGCTACGGCACGCTGTATCCGCAATCCAGGGCAGCCAACCTGGCGGTGACGGCCGAGACGATCATCGCGCTGGTGGCCATCTCGCTCGCGACCGGCGTGGTGTTCACGAAGTTCTCCATGCCGGTGGCACGGCTCGAGTTCGCGCGCAGCGCGGTGGTGTCGATGCGCGACGGCGTGCGCACCCTCGCCATCCGGATGGCGAACCGCCGAGGCAACTTCATCGTGGAAGCGCAGGTGCGCCTCACGCTGGTGCGGGCCGAGACCACCAAGGAAGGCGTCTTCACCTACCGGATGTACGAGCTTCCTCTGGTCCGCGACCACAGCGCGGCCATGGGCCGGAGCTGGACCATCCTCCATCGCCTGGAGGGCGGAAGTCCGCTACAAGATTCGACCGCGGAGTCGATCCGCGAGGCGGACCTCGAGCTGCAGGTCGGCGTGATCGGGCTGGACGGGACCACCTTCCAGACCTTGCACTCGCGGTACCGGTACCAGCCGGAGGACATCCGCTTCGGCGAGCGCTTCGCGGACATGCTGTCGCAGATGCCGGACGGCCGGATCCAGCTGGACTATTCGAAGCTGCACGAGACGTTGCCGGCTTGAGCCGGCTCAGGCCTGCGCGGGCAAGAGGCCGCTGTCGCGGAGCGCCTTGAGGATGTCGTCCACGCTGCGGTAGCTGAGCGAGAGCGGCTCTTCCTTGCTGTAGCGGATCACTCCTTGGGGATCGACGATGAAGATCGACCGGCGGGCGCTGCCGAGAAGGCCGCGCACGCCGTAGCGCGCCGCGACCTCGCCGCCCGGGTCGGCGAGCAGCGGGATGCTGAGCGCGTAGCTCTTCGCCATCCTCTCGTGCATCTCGAGATCGTCGGTGGAGACGGCCCAGAGGATCGCGCCGGTGGCCACCAGCTTCTGCCGCTGCGCCTCGTAGTGCTGGAGCTGCCGCAGGCACACGGGCGTGAAATCTCCCGGGTAGAACGCTAGAACCACCACCTTGCCGCGCTGGCCCTCCAGGTGGTACGCGCCGGAAGGAACGCCGCCCAGGTTGAAGTCGGGCGCCAGGTCGCCTTCGCGCAAGTGCATGAAGGGATGGTAGTCCAAATGGACGCGGTAATCATCGATGCCGTGCGCACGCCGGTGGGAAAACTGCGCGGCGCCCTGTCCGGCGTGCGGCCGGACGATCTCGGCGCGTACGTGATTGAACAATTGCTCCGGCGCAATCCGGCGGCGCAGGGCTCCGCCGTGGATGAAGTCTTCTTCGGCTGCGCGAACCAGGCCGGCGAGGACAACCGCAACGTCGCGCGGATGTCGCTTCTGCTCGCAGGCCTGCCCGACCACGTGCCGGGCGTCACCCTGAACCGCCTCTGCGCCAGCGGCCTCGAGGCGGCCGTACAGGCCTCGCGGGCGATCCGCCTCGGCGACCTGGATCTGTGCATCGCGGGCGGCGTGGAGAGCATGACCCGTGCGCCCTGGGCCGTGATGAAGCCGGGCGAGGGGTTCGCCGGAGGGTCGCTGCAGAGCTACGACACCTCGCTCGGCTGGCGCTTTCCCAATCCCCGCATGGCGCAGCGCTTTCCGCTGGAGAGCATGGGGGAGACGGCGGAGAACGTCGCGGTCAGATATCGGATCCCGCGCGAGAAGCAGGACGAGTTCGCGCTGCGCTCGCACCAGCGGGTGCTGGCCGCGCAGGAGGCGGGCCGGTTCCGCGCGGAGATGTTGCCGGTGACGGTCCCGGGCAAGCAGGCGACGGTCGTGGAGCGCGACGAGGGGCCGCGGGCCGACACGTCGCTGGAGAAGCTGGCGAAGCTGAAGCCCGCCTTTCGCGAGGGCGGCTCGGTGACGGCGGGAAACAGCAGCTCCTTGAATGACGGCGCCGCGGCATTGCTGCTCGCGTCGTCGAAGAAGGCCGCGGAGCTGAAGCTGCAGCCGCTGGCCCGCGTGGTCGCGGCCGCCAGCGCGGGCGTCGACCCGCGCGAGATGGGCATGGGGCCGGTCCCGGCGACGCAGAAGGCGCTGAAGAAGGCCGGCCTCTCCGTGAAGCAGCTCGACCTGGTGGAGCTGAACGAGGCGTTCGCCGCGCAGGCGCTCGCCGTGATCCAGGAGTTGGGACTCGATCCCGAGCGCGTCAATCCCGACGGCGGAGCGATCGCGATCGGACACCCGCTCGGCATGAGCGGAGCGCGGCTGCTCGGGCACCTGGCCCATGCGCTCAGGGCGCGGGGAGGCCGCTATGGGCTTGCGACCTTGTGCGTCGGCGTCGGCCAGGGCGTGTCGGTGATCATCGAGTCGATGTCGTGAGGCAGGCCGGCTTCGGCCGCCGAGGTTGACGCCGGCTGCGGGCCCGCCGATTGTGCGGGTATGGCCGCCTCAAAGGACCAGTTGGCTCTCCAGTCGCTGGTGGAAACGCAGCGCCCGGCGCGGATGGTGGGACTGTTCACCGCGCACGCCTTGAAGACGCAAGACCTGGAGCGGCTGGTGAACGCCTGCACGAATTCCATGCGGCAGGAAGATGCCGGCGCGTCGCTCGCGCTGGCGCCACTGGGATCGCCCTCTCCCCAGGAGCTCGCCGGCCAGCACACCTGGCGCCTCACCGTGGTGGACGGCGGCGACTCCAGCCCTCACGACTGCCTGGTGCAGGTCTTCGAAGTGCGCGACCCGGAGAGCCCGCACCGGGGACTGCTCGATCACATCGGCAAGCGGGACCGGGAGCTCTCGGAGGCCGCCAGCCATCTACAGCAGAACGCCCAGACGTACCTCGCCATCGCCAGCGGCCGCCTCGACGAGATGGAGCGCATCCATCCCTTCCAGAACCTGGTGAGCCTGTTCGCGAGCGCGCTCGGGGCGGCCATCGTCGACCCGGCCGCGGCCATCGTCACGAACGATCCGGGCGAGTGGGCCGACGCGCTGGAGCAGTCGCTGCACATCGAGAAAGAGATGGGCGCGCTGCGGCGCTGAGCCCACCAGGCCATCGGCGCGTCGTTCCGGCGTGCTGACGCTTGATTGGGGAGAGGGACGGCGATGCGGCCTGCGACGACGATCCCCGGGCTCGAAGCGTTGATCGGCCTCGCCCTGCTCCTGCCGGCGCAGTCAGCCCTCTCGGCAGAGGATGCCGTGACTGCCGCGGCGCAGAAGAACTTCGGCGAGTACCTTGAGCTCCTGGCGATCGAGAACATCGCCGACAAGCCGGAGAACATGCGCCGCAACGCGTCCTTCCTGAAGGGCGCCTTCGAGAAGCGCGGCTTCTCGACCCGGCTGCTGGAGAACCCGGCAGGCCGGCCGCTGGTGCTCGGGCGATCCGAGGCGGCGGCGGCTGGGGCGAAGACGATCCTGTTCTACATCCACTTCGACGGCCAGCCGGTCATCCCCGAGAAATGGACACAGAAGAGCCCGTTCCGGCCCGTGCTGAAGAAGCGGAATGCCGAGGGAAAGTGGCACGAGGTCGACCGCGAGCTGCTCCTGGCGAAGCCCCTGGACCCGGAGCTGCGCGTCTTCGCCCGCTCGGCCTCGGATGACAAGGCCCCCATCGTGATGTTCCTCACCGCGATGGATCTGCTGGCGGCGGAGCGCAAGCTGCCCTCCGTGCGGGTCAAGGTCATCCTCGACAGCGAGGAGGAGATCAGCTCGCCCAGCCTGCCGGGCGTGATCGCGGCCGCGCGGCCTCTGTTCGACGCCGATGCGCTGGTCGTCCTGGACGGGCCGATCCATGCCTCCGGGAGGCCGACGCTGGTCTTCGGCAACCGTGGTCTCACGCAGGCGACGCTGACGGTGTACGGACCGAAGTCAGCCGCCCACAGCGGCCATTACGGGAACTACATCCCCAATCCGGCGATGCGGCTGGCGTCCCTGCTCGCGTCGATGAAAGGAGACGACGGACGAGTGCTCATCGCCGGGTACTACGACGGCGTCCGTCTGACCGCCGAGGACCGGTCGATCCTCGCAGCAGCCGGAGACGACGAGCCGGCGCTCCGCAAGCGCATCGGCATCGCCCAGCCCGAAAAGGTCGGCGGCAGCCTCCAGGAGTCGCTGCAGTATCCCTCGCTGAACGTCCGCGGCATGGCGGCGGCCGCGGTGGGGCCGCAGGCCGCCAACATCATCCCGGCCGAGGCCGTGGCGGAGTTGGACCTGCGAACCGCGCCGGAAACCGACGGCCGCCGCCTGTTCGAGCTGATCCGCCGGCACGTCGAGGGACAAGGCTATCACCTGGTCGATGGACTGCCGTCAGATGCCGACCGCGCCAGATATGACAAGCTCGCGAGCCTCAAGTTGGGACCGGTACAGGCGGCGGCGCGGACGGCGATGGACTCTCCGGTCGGACGCTGGGCGCTCGCGGCGCTGAAAGCGGCGGATGGGGCTGAGCTCATCTCCGAGCCCGTACGCATCCGCATGATGGGCGGCACGGTGCCGACGGATGTGCTGGTGGACGCGTTGCACCTGCCGTTCATCCTCGTCCCTACCGTCAATCCGGACAACAACCAACATTCCCACGACGAGAACCTGCGCATCGGCAATTTCATCTCGGGGACACGCATCATCCGCAGCTTGTTGACGACGCCCTGGCCCAGCCCTGGTTCACGTAAGATGGGGCGCTATGACGATGGCGGTGGAGCCTCCGATCCAGCCGCCGGGGAGTGAGCCATGGCAAGGGTTACCGGCATCGGCGGGGTCTTCTTCAAGTCGAGAACAGACGGCAGAGCTCTCGCAGCCTGGTATCGAGATCATCTCGGGGTACGGCTCGAAGAGTTCGGCGGCGCCGTCTTCAGGTGGCCCGACGACAAGGCGGAGGATCGGGGCATCACGGTCTGGCACGTCGCGGAACCGGACAGCGAATGGTTCCGCCCTAGCGGGTCCGCCTTCATGATCAACTACCGGGTCGACAATCTGCTCGAGCTGATCGCCAACTTGAAGGCTGCCGGCATTGAGGTCCTGAAGGGCCCTGAGTCGCATGAGAATGGGAAGTTCGCCTGGATCATCGACCCCGACGGAAACAAAGTCGAGCTGTGGGAGCCGAAGATCTGGGCGAAGGAGAACGAGCGACGCTAGCATCCGCAGACACTCAGACGGCTTTTGCCGATCTGGTGAATGTCGCCGCATTTTTCCTGACGAACTCCTGCACACTCATCGGCCCTCGCCCCGTCAGCGTGAGCACGTCGTCCGACATCCGGTCGAACCGTCCCGCGCGGTGCAGATCGGCCATTGTCGCGAGGTGGTTCACGACGTGAAGCGGGAACCGGTGCTCGAGCAACCCGTCTCGCCACCCCCCGACGGGAATGTCCTGATAGGTAATCGTGCGGCCAAGAGCCTTCGAATACTCCTGTGCAAAGAACTGCATGTTCTCAGACTGAGGACCGGTCAGGTGATAGATCTTGTCGATGTGCGGCTGCGGATCGACGAGCAGCGCGGCGATCACACGTGCAACGTCTTCCGCTGCGACCGGCGAAGTCTTGCCCTCGCCGAACGGTAGTCTGATCTGGTTGGATTCCCGAACTGAATCGGGAGTCAAAGTCAGGAAGAACCCTTCGAGAAATATTGTCGGCCGTACGTGCACGACCGGGAGACCGGACCAGTTCAGCGTCTGCTCGGCGAGCCACTGCAGCTTGTGCTGCGGGCTCGCGGTAGTCTCGGTGATGCTCATCTGTGACAGCGTCATTTGCGACATGTTGATGAACGCTCTCACGCCGTGATTCTTCGCCACCGCCGCCGTATTGACCGTCGCGGCCAGATAGTCGGCTGAAACCGACATCCCGAAGTACATGGTCTCGCAGCCGTCAATCACTTTGTGCATCGAGTCGAGATCGAGCAGATTGCCAACCACGACCTCCGCACCCATGTCGCGCAACGCCTGCGCACGTTCGTCTTCGTTTCGCACCATCGCACGCACCGCTTTGCCTTGCCTCAAAAGCAGTTCGGTGACCCTGCCCCCTACCCCGCCGACGCGGCCCGCCGCGCCGGTGACCAGAATCGAAGGTGCCATGTTCTTTCCTTCCGTGCGTTCACGTTCACGCGTCCTCGACCCAGTTGGCGGAAGTGTCGGCGCGGCTCGTTTGAGCAGACATATCGTACACGATCTGCTTCGGGCAGGTATGCGACTGGCGAGGCGTCGTCGCGCTGGAGGCGCTCCTCGCGCTCCGCAAGGTCAAGGACATCCGCGACCAGCGGAAGCTGCTGCTGGAGATCGACGGCTGGGCCAAGGTGTATCCCGACGGACGGATCGAGCTCGAGCACTCGCTCGGGGGCGTGAACTTCGACCTGTAGCGGTGTAGAAGGCGCCGCATGACGACGCCTCTGGTCACTGCCGAGAAGCACGACGGCGTGCTGCTGCTCGAACTCAGGAACCCGCCGGCGAACACGTACAGCTACGAGATGATGCGCGAACTCGATGCGCACATCCTCGACGCTCGGATGGCCGAGGACATCCACGTCATCGTCCTGACGGGCGCGCGCCCGCCTCCCGAGAAGACGACCGAGTTCTTCTGCGCCGGGGCGGACATCGAGATGCTTCGTCACAGCGCGCCCTACTTCAAGTACAACTTCTGCCTGCACGCCAACGAGACGCTCTGCCGGCTCGAGCAGACGCCCAAGCTGGTGATCGCGGCCATCAACGGCCACTGCGTCGGGGGCGGGCTGGAGATTGCGCTCGCCTGCGACCTGCGGGTGGCGCGCGCCAATGCGGGCAAGATGGGGCTCCCCGAGGTGTCGCTCGGCGTCCTGCCCGGGACCGGCGGCACGCAGCGGCTGGGGCGCGCCGTCGGACGAGCCAAGGCCATCGAGCTGATGGCGGAGGGCACGACGTTTGGCGTCGACGAAGCCAAGTCACTCGGGCTGGTCAATGCCGTCCTCGAGGTGCCGGCGAGCGACTTCCGGTCCCGCGCGCTCGAATACGCGCGCAAGTTCGTCCCGCCAGCGAAAGCCTCGCGCGCCGTCGGGCTGATCAAGCGCGCAGTCACCGCTGGCATCGAGGTCGGGCTCGAGCAGGGCCTCGCCCTCGAGCGCGAGCTGCAGCAGCGCCTCTTCGAGAGCCAGGACGCGAAGGAAGGCATCTCCGCCTACAACGCCCGGCGCACGCCGCAGTTCACGGGGAAGTAGCCGCTCAACTCGCCCCGGGGCTCGTTCAATGAGTTTCGGGGACACCCTACGCAACTCGTGCCAACTCTGACGCGCCCGGTCAGACTTGGCACGGGGAGTTGCGTAGGGTGTCCCCGAAACTCTGCACCTCAGCATCGATCCGTTCATCCCAGGAGAACCATGGATTCAGAGGTCGGCTACTTCCTGATCATCGTCCTGGGGCTGCCGCTCTTGCTGCTGCTCCTGACGGGCCCCGGCATGTGGAGCGAGAAGTGGGGCTGGAAGACGATGCGGAAGCTGGAGGAGCGTTGGAAGCGGCTGGTCCAGCGAAAGCGGGCCCCCTAGCGATCAGGCCACCTTCCGCGCGATCTCGTCGACCGCGCCCGCGATCCCCAGCCGGGAAGTGTCCACCGACAGCTCGGCCTGCGAGTAGAGAGACTCCCGCGACTTGAGCAGGGCGCGCAGCTCCTCCTGGGCGTGCGGGCTGGCGGCGCCGGGGCGGACGTCGCCCTGCTCCAGCACGCGCTGCCAATGATCCTCGGGCGTGGCTTGCAACCAGACTGTCCGGCAGCGCTTCTGGAGCAGCTTGAACGAGGCGGGATCGGTGACGATGCCACCGCCGGTGGCGATCACGGCCGCGTCGGTCTCCGCGAGGAAGCGCGTCAGCACCTCGCGCGCGAGCCGGCGGTAGTACGCCTCGCCGTGGAGCTGGAAGATGGCGCCCAGCGGGAGGCCCGCGTCCTTTTCAACCAGGGCATCCAGCTCGACGAACGCCACCCCGAGTCGCGCCGCCAGCGCCGGCCCGATGGTGCTCTTGCCCGCGCCGCGCAGTCCCACCAGAGCGATCACGCGCCGCTCGGTGCGCTCGTGCTGGGCCGAGAAGAGCAGCTCTCCGGCGGACGAGCCCAGCGCCCGCGCTACGTCCTGCAGGCGCGCAACCGAGATGTTCGCCTGGCCGCCCTCCAGTTCGGCGAGGAACCGCTCGGACACCCCGCTCCGCTGGGCGAGCACGCGGCGGGAAAAGGTCCGCTCCTCCCGGAGACTGCGGACGGCGGAGCCGACGGAGGAGAGGAGGACCTGGTGCTCGCGTCTCATGCTGTTGCAGTATAGTGCATCAGTATCAAGGTCCACAAGCAATATAGTGCTTGCATTCGCGCAGCCTTTGCGCTAGCTTGCTGGCTGATGGACACGCGCGCGACCGGCCCGAAGCTGCAATTCGATCCCGACCCCACGAAGTACCGGCATTGGACGCTCGCCGTCGAAGGGGAGGTCGCCCGCCTCACCATGAGGGTCCAGCCCTTCGGGGGAGCCAACAGCGAGCTCGAGCTGAAGAGCAACAGCTACGACCTGAGCGTCGACATCGAGCTGGCCGACGCCATCCAGCGCCTCCGCTTCCAGCATCCATCCGTGAAGTGCTGCGTGATCACCAGCGCGCACGACAAGATCTTCTGCGCGGGCGCCAACATCTACATGCTGGCGGCGAGCACGCACCCCTTCAAGGTGAACTTCTGCAAGTACACCAACGAGACGCGCCTCGCGATCGAGGACGCCTCGCAGCACAGCGGCATCCGTTTCCTCGCCGCCTGCAACGGCGCCACCGCCGGCGGCGGCTACGAGTTGGCCCTCGCTTGCGACGAGATCGTCCTGATCGACGACGGTTCTTCCACCGTGGCGCTACCCGAGGTTCCTCTGCTCGGCGTGCTGCCCGGGACCGGCGGTCTGACCCGCGTGGTGGACAAGCGCAAGGTGCGCCGCGATCTCGCCGATGCGTTCTCCACCCTGGCCGAGGGCGTGAAGGGCAAGCGCGCCGTCGAGTGGGGCCTGGTCGACGCCGTGGTGCCGCGGAGCAAGTTCGCCGACACCATCGCGCAGCGCTCCCGCGACCTGGCGGCCAAGGCGCCGCAAGTCGACCGCGGTCCGGGCATCCAACTCGATCCGATCGGCGAGTACAAGCACGTCACCCTCAAGGTCGACGAGAAGGCGCGCGTCGCCGAGCTGACCGTGCGCGCTCCTCAGGGCGACGTTCCAAAGAACGCGGCCGAGGCACTGGCCAAGGGCGCCCAGGGCTGGGCATTGCGCATGGCGCGCGAGTTGGACCACGCGCTCTTGCGGCTGCGGTTCGAGCACGAGAACGTCGGGCTCGTCATCGTGCGCACCGAGGGCGACCGGGCCAAGGCGCACGCGGTCGGGGAGCTCCTCGCGGGTCCGGAGAAGGACAGCTGGATCCTCCGCGAGACGCGCCTGCTGCTCGCGCGCGCGCTCCGCCGGATGGACGTCACGGCGCGAAGCTTCTTCGCCGTCGTCGATCAGAAGTCGTGCTTCGCGGGACCGCTCTTCGAGCTGCTGCTCGCCTGCGACCGCAGCTACGTGCTCGATGCCGAGGGTGTCGAGGTCTGGCCCGGCCCGCTCTCCGCCGGCGCCCTGCCGGGCTGGAACGGCCTCTCCCGGCTGGAGACGCGCTTCCTCGGCGACCCGCAGCGGGCGCAGAAAGTCCTGGCGGCCGGCAAGGAGGGTCCGATCGACGCGGCCGCGGCCAACAGGCTCGGCCTCGCCACCGTCTTCGCCGACGACATCGACTTCGTGGAGGAGCTGCGCGTCGCGATCGAGGAGCGCGCGTCGCTCAGCCCCGACGCGCTCACCGGCATGGAGCAGAACTTCCGCTTCGCCGGACCCGAGACGCTGGCCACCAAGATCTTCGGCCGGCTGTCCGCCTGGCAGAACTGGATCTTCATCCGCCCCAACGCGACGGGCGAGCGCGGCGCGCTCACCATGTACGGCAAGCCCGAGCGCCCGCAGTTCGACTACCGGAGGACGTAGTGGCACAGTCTCTCGAGAGCATCCCCAACAACGTCGACCTCAGCTCCGACCGGCGCCTGCAGCGGGCGCTGGAGCAGTGGCAGCCCAACTTCCTCGGCTGGTGGAACGAAGTCGGGCCCGAAGGCTTCCAGGCGCACCGAGTCTATCTTCGCACCGCGATCAGCGTGGAGACCGACGGCTGGGCAAACTTCGACTACGTGCGCATGCCCGAGTACCGCTGGGGCATCTTCCTCGAGCCCAAGTCGGACCGGAAGATCGGCTTCGGCGACAACCAGGGGCAGCCGGTCTGGGAGGAAGTCCCGGGCGAGCACCGCAACCCGCTCCGCCGCATCATCGTCACGCAGGCTGACACAGAGCCTGCCTCGGTGGAGCAGCAGCGGCTGCTCGGCAAGACCTGCCCCTCGATGTACGACCTGCGCAACCTCTTCCAGGTCAACGTCGAAGAGGGCCGGCACCTCTGGGCCATGGTCTACCTGCTCCACCGGTACTTCGGCCGCGACGGCCGCGAGGAGGCGGACGAGCTGCTCGCGCGCCGCTCCGGGAGCGGTGACAAGCCGCGGATCCTGAACACCTTCAACGAGCCCATCGACGACTGGCTCAGCTTCTTCATGTTCACCATGTTCACGGACCGCGACGGCAAGTACCAGCTCTCGGCGCTGGCCCAGAGCGGCTTCGATCCGCTGGCGCGGACCACCCGCTTCATGCTCACCGAGGAGGCGCACCATATGTTCGTCGGCGAGACCGGCGTCGACCGCGTGGTGCAGCGCTGCGCGGAGCTGATTGCGGCCGGGAAGGATCCACGCGCGGAGCACGCGGTGCCGTTCGACATCCTCCAGAGGTACGTCAACTTCTGGTTCTCGCTCTCGCTCGACCTCTTCGGCGGCGAGGTCTCCTCGAACGCCGCCGACTTCTTCGCCTCCGGCCTGAAGGGCCGCTTCCGCGAGGACACCCTGGAAGAGCACAAGGCGATGGGCCAGACCTACCACATGGAAGTGCCCGAGGGCGGCAAGCTGGTCGAGCAGGAGGTGCCGCTGCGCAACGCCATGAACGAGGTCCTCCGCGACGAGTACGTCAAGGACTGCCAGCGCGGCCTCGATCGCTGGAACAAGTCGCTGCAGAAGGCGGGCGTGACCGGCCTGACGCTGCGCTTGCCTCACCGGCGCTTCCACCGATCGGTCGGACCGTGCGCGGGCTCCTTCTTCGATCCGCAGGGCCGGATGATCAGCGAGGCGGAGTACAAGGCGCGCGAGGCGGAGTGGCTGCCCACCGCGGAGGACCGCGACTACGTGAAGTCCTTGATGCACCCGGTGACGGAGCCGGGGAAGGTCGCCTCGTGGATCGCTCCGCCCGCCAAGGGGATCAACGGAAGGCCCTCGGACTTCGTGTACGTGAAGCCGCCCGACGCCTGAGTCGGCGGATTTGGAGAATCGTTCTCCATTTTATGGCATCCGGATCGGCATGGACAAGAACCCCATCGTCGCCGCCCTGCAGCGCGAGCAGGCCACCGCGCTGGTGCTGTACCTCAACTACAAGAAGTACCACTGGCTGACCTTCGGCCCCCACTTCCGCGACCTGCACCTGCTCTTCGG
>DASQAS010000063.1:0-13492 GCA_035635635.1 Myxococcales bacterium
TAGAAGTCCGCGAAGAAGAAGATCCCTTGCAGAGCGGGATTGAGCGAGCCTCGATAAACGGTTCCGGCGATGATGGCTTGGTAGTCGCCGAATGGAGACGAGGTCCCGCGCTCGATGGGCACGGCGGGCGGCGTGTACGGCGAGGGGCCTCCCAACGCCTTGCCGGCGCAGGTGCCCTGCGCGCTGCCTTCGTACGCGGGCCAGCCGAAGTTGAGACCCTTGGCGCCGGCCGGCGCGATCGAGATCTCCTCGTATGAGCTCTGCCCGACGTCGCCGATGAAAAGATCGCCCGTCGTCCGGTCGAAATTGAAGCGGAACGGATTGCGCAGGCCGTAGTGGTAGACGCGGGCGTCGCTCGCGAATGGATTGCCGGCGGCGGCGAACGGGGCCGCGGCGTCCACGTCGAGCCGGAGGATCTTGCCGAACAGCGTCGCGGGATTCTGTACGGAGCCCGGCTGATCGCTCTCGCACCCTCCGCCGCCGTCCCCGGTGCCCACGTAGAGGAAGCCGTCCGGGCCGAAGAGGATCGTGCCGCCGTTGTGGTTCGTGGCCGACGCGGGGAGGATCAGGATGTCGCGCACCTTGGCCTGCACGGCGCGGTCCGGATTCGCCGGATCGCGCTGGAACTCGAGTACCGCGTCCGCGCTCACCGGCGCGAAAGACCCGTCCGACCCGTCCCCCGGCGTCCCCATCACGAAGAACCGTCCATTCTGCGCGTACGCCGGGTGGAACGCGACGCTGAGCAGCCCCCGCTCTCCGAGGTTCGAGCCGATGCCGGCGGTGACGTCGAGAAATGGCGCGGCCAGGATCTGCCCGGCGCGGACGATGCGGATGCGGCCGGTCTGCTCGACGAGATACCAGTCATCCGAGCCGGGAGGCTGCGCCGCGAAGACGCCCGGTCCGGCCGCCGTGCCGTTCACGGGGACGATCTTCAGAGATGGCAGGACCGGCGCCAGGCAGCCGGCGTCCACCCCCGCATCGACCCCGCCGGCATCGTCCATCCCCGCATCGACCCCACCGGCATCGCCCATTCCCGCGTCGGCGGGGTCGCTTCCGGTCATGGAGCAACCCGCGAGACCCACGCTCGCGAGGCAGACCGCAAAGATGCGCGCTCGATTGCTCATTTCAGCTGGCCAAGTGTGTCACGAATTCGGTACAACCGGGGCCCACGCATCGGTGGTTGATCCGATGCTTTGTCCGATGGAACCGGTTCCGCTGAGGCCAGAAGCAGACGAAGTCGCGCTGAGCGACCCGCGCAACTTCATCAACCGCGAGCTCTCCAACTTCACCTTCATCGAGCGCATCCTCGAGGAGGCCGAGGACCCGCGCGTCTCGCTGGCGGAGCGGATACGCTTTCTGGGAATCCTCAGCGTCGCCCTCGACGAGTTCTTCATGATCCGCGTGGCCGGTCTCAAGCAGCAGATCGCCGGCCATGTCGAGGAGACCGGTCCTGATCTAATGACCCCCACCGAGCAGCTCCAGGCCATCTCGCAGCGCTGCCATGCGCTGGTGGGGCGGCAGGACCGCGTCCTTCTGGAGCAGGTGATTCCCGAGCTGGAGAAGACCGGCGTCCGCCTCCTGCGCGGCCATGTGCTGTCGGCGGGGTCGCGCGCGGACGCGGCGGCCTTCTTCCATCGTGAAGTGCTGCCGGTGCTGACGCCCATCGCGCTCGATCCCGGCCATCCCTTCCCGCACCTGCGCAACAAGTCGCTGAACCTGGTGGTTCGCTTCGCCGGTCCGGCCGGCGCGCGCTTGCGCTACGGAGTGGTGCCGGTGCCGGCGCTGCTGACGCGGCTGGTGCCGGTCGCGGAAGGGCTGGCGGTGCTCGAGGACGTGATCGCGCTGCACGTGGCGCAGATCTTCCCGGAGATGCCGATCGAGGGGTGCTGGCCGTTCCGCGTCACGCGCAACTGGGACCTGAGCATCGACGAAGAGGAGGCGGAGGACCTGCTCGTCACCATCGAGCGGGAAGTGCGACGCCGCGATCGGGGCAGCGCCGTGCGGCTGCAGATCCACGCGGGCGCAGGCGAGGAGGTGTCGCGCTTCCTCGCCAGCGAGCTGAACCTGACGGAGGCCGACCTCTACCAGCAGAAGCGGCCCCTGGCGATCTTCGATCTGCTGGGGGCGATCTCCACGCGCTCCGAGGTGAAGGGCTTGCACGACGAGACGCTCACGCCTTCGATCCCTCCGCCCGTGGGCGACCACGACGACGAGGTGCTGGACGCGGTGCGGGACCGGGACGTGCTCCTGCACCATCCGTACGAGTCGTTCGAGCCGGTGGTCTCGTTCATCGAGTCGGCCGCCGACGATCCGGACGTGCTGGCCATCAAGATGACCCTGTACCGCACCGGCGAGGGCAGCCCGATCGTCAGCGCGCTCCAGCGCGCCGCGGAGAACGGGAAGCAGGTCACCGCGCTGGTCGAGCTCAAGGCCCGGATGGACGAGGAGGCGAACATCCTCTGGGCGCGCGAGCTGGAGCGGTCCGGCGTCCACGTGGTGTACGGGCTGATCGGCTTCAAGACGCACTGCAAGCTGGCGCTGGTGGTGCGGCGCGAAGGCGGCAGGCTCCGGCGCTACGTCCACCTGGGCACGGGCAACTACAACACCAGCACTGCGCGATCGTACTCGGATCTCTCGCTCTTCACCGGGAGCGACGACTTCGGCGAGGACGCGACCGCGCTCTTCAACCTGCTCACCGGCTACTCGAAGCCTGCCCGCTGGAAGAAGTTCCTCGTCTCGCCCATGGGCCTGAAGAAGTCGATCCTCCAGCTGATCGACGAGGAGGCAGCGGCGGGCGAGCAGGGGCGGATCGTCGCGAAGATGAACGCCCTGGCCGACCCGGAAGTGATCAAGGCGCTCTATCGCGCTTCGCGGGCGGGAGCGCAGATCGACCTGCTGATCCGCGGCATCTGTTGCCTGCGCCCCGGAGTGCCGGGCCTGAGCGAGCGGATCCGGGTCACCAGCGTGGTGGACCGCATCCTCGAGCACTCCCGGATCTGGCACTTCCACGCCCGCGGCGAGAAGAAGGTCTACCTCGCCTCCGGCGACTGGATGTCGCGCAACTTCGTGCGCCGGGTGGACGTGGCCTTTCCGGTGGAGGCGCCCCCGCTCAAGGAGCGCATCCTGACCGAGATCCTGGGCACCATGCTGGCGGACAACGTGAAGGCGCGGATCCTGCGCCCGGACGGTTCGTACGAACCGGTGCGCCCGGCGCCGAACGCGCCGGCGGTGCGCAGCCAGGAGCAGTTCATCGCCCTGGCGCGCCGCGCGGCGTTCGCGGACGCTTCGCGGTCTGTAACGCTGGAGCCAATGCTGGCCCCGCTCAAGGAGGGGCCCAGGCAGCCGCCGCGCTGACCGGTTCCCGGCCCCAACAATTCCGACGAGTCCTTGTCTTACCCGGCCCCCTTCGATCGTCTTGTGATCGAAGGAGCTCGCATGACGAAGGGCGTCAACGGAGTCGTGACCGATGAGCTGCTGGTCCGGCAGGCGCGAGCCGGAGATTGCGATGCGTTCGTACAATTCGCGTCCCGCTGGTGGCCGATGATCGGGCGTATCGCCTGGAGCATGCTGGGAAATACCGCGCAGGCGGCGGTAGTCACCGAGGAGGTGTTGGAGATCGTGCTCCGCTCTCCCAGGCCCTCCGACGCGCCGGTGGGGCTGTCGATGTACAGGCTGGCCATCTGGCTCGCGATCGTCCGGCGGCGCTCGAGCCGTCCGAGGCTCGCCCCGGAGAGCCGCGTCCTCGAGGCGCTCGATGGCGTCCATTGCATGGACCGCGCAGCCTTCGTTCTGCGCGAGATCGCAGACGTCCCGATCGAGGACGTGGCCGCGATCCTCGAGACCTCGGCGCAGGAGATCCGCCATCAAGTTCATCGGGTCTGCCTGGTCCTGACCTGCCTGCTGGGCGACGCCGCGGATCAGAGGGCCAGCGACTTGCGCCGCCTGGGAACGTCCTCGAATCCGAGCGCTTCATAGAGCGCGAGCGCGGCCGCTTGCGCGGGCAGGACCTCCAGCTCGATGGCCCGGATCTCGCGGCGGACCGCTTCCTTGCCCACCGCCACCAGCAACGCGCGCGCGACGCCGGTCCGGCGCGCTTCGGGGACCACGTAGAGCTCCTCGACCCAGAGGACCCTCCCGCCGCGCTCGACGGAGATGATCTCGTTGGCAAGGAAGATCGCCACGGCCTGTCCCTTGCGCTCCGCCAGCCACAGCCAGGCGGAAGAGTGCGGGGCCAGCGCGAGATTGAGTCCCCGCGCGATGCCCTGCGCATCTGCGGGAAGCCGATGCTCCACGAGTTGGGCAGTGAGCAGCCGGTGCGCGATTTCGCGATCCGCGGCGGCTGCGGGGCGGATGTTGACCCATGCCATCACCAGGCCGGCAGGTCCGTCGCGAGCGGTCCCGGCGTTCTGGACCATCCCGACGCGACTGCGTCGATGCGACCGGGGCAGCGAACCCTTGCCAGCGGACCCCACGCCGAATCGCCGGTTTCGAGCCACGGCTCCGCATCCTGCGCGGTGAGCTCCCGGTCTTCCGCGATCGGCGTCTCGTCCGCGTCCATCAGGAAGCGCGCGACCCGCAGTCCGCCGACCGGGCCTTCGATGGTCAGGGCTCGGGCCATGTTCGCGGGCCCCGAAAGGGCAGACCACAGCTCCGCGAGCAAAGCCGGGGCATCCATCGGTCCGGACCGCACGCCGGAGACATAACCGGGTTTTATAAGGGAGACCGCTTGAAGAATCCGGCGGTGATCCTACCTCAGTGCGGCAACGAGCTGCTCGCTCTCCCGGTCCGCCGGGTGGAAGGACTCGATCCGCAGCTCCTGCAAGGTGATGTCCTGCGCGGTCCCCAGCGTGGCGATGGTGCTGAAGAGGCGCGCGCGCCGATCGCCAAACTGGAGATCGACAGTCACCACCAGGGGCGCGGGCACCTCAGGCGGCGCGCTCCATTCCGCCGGCGCGGCGCGCAGGCACTCCTCGAGCATGCGCCTGCGGGCTGGATCGCGATCGGTCGCCGCCTCGCGTTGCGCGCGGCCCGTCACGTCGCGCGCCACCGCGCTCCAGTTGACGATCAATGGCTTGAACCGCCCGTAGAGCAGCTTCATCACGTTGAGCCGCGGCGGGGCCAACACGCGGTACGGCTCGATCCGCATCTCCTCGCCGGCCATTACCAGCATCCGCGCGTACGGCGCGTTGCACATCACCACGTCCCAGTGCCGATCGAACGCGACTGCGATGAAGGGCTCGTGCTGACGCAGCAGGAGCTGCAGCGCCCAGCGCATGTCGGCCATCTGGGCGTCGTCGAGGCTCGTCTCGCGGTAAACGGTCGCGTAGCCAGCCGCCGTCAGCATGGTGTTGCGCTCGCGAAAGGGCACGTTCATCGCGCGCGCCAGCGTCAGCACCATCTCCCGGCTGGGCACCGCGCGCCCCGTCTCGACGAAGCTGAGGTGACGCGGAGAGATCTCTGCCGCCACTGCCAGATCGAGCTGGCTCATGCGCCGGACGGCACGCCATTCCCGGAGCAGGGACCCGACCACGCTCGTGTTTCCCGCCATCTGCGCCTCCGGCCTCGAGGCTGGAAACCATACTTCGGACGCGCAGCGATTCCATTACTTCGGAGGGAAGTGCTTTGCCGCATACGGCGACGCATGGTCTCCCGGCACATCCCAATCGAGAGGAACCGATGGACCGAGCCGACCTGGTCGCGCTTTTCGCCGCGGTCGGGTTGTCCTCCGCGCTCAAGCTCCGCGGCTCCGCTGGCAGCCTGGCCAGAGGCTAGCCGCGCCGGCCAAAAAGCATGCCGCGCCCCTTCCTCATGCCCGCATAGGAGCGTCGAACGCCGCTCCGAAGAACCCGGTCAGCATGAGCGAAGCATGGTGCGTCCGCCGGCGCACGCCCTCCGCCGGAATGCCGAGGACCGCGCCGGCGTCGTCCGCGGAAAGTCCCTCGACCTCGTGCAGCACGAACGCGGCGTGATCCAGCTCGTGCAGGCCGCGGAGGGCGCGCCGGATCCGCTCGCGCAGATCCTGGGTGCTGAAGGCGAAGCCGGCGATGGATCCGCCGGGTCCTTCCCAGGCCAGGCGGCCCTCGCGGTCGAATCGGGGCAGGAAGGCATCGAGCGGACCCTGCCCGCGCGTGGAGGCGGCGCGGCGCCGGGACAACGCCTCGCGCACTGCGGTCTGCAGCAACGCAGTCCGCAACGACGCGTCGGACGCGGGGCTGCTCGAACCCGGCGTGCGCAACATCGCGAGGAAGATCGCCTCGGTCGCGTCGCGTGCCTCGGCCGCGGACGGCAACAGGTTCGAGCAGATCCGGTGGACCAGGCTCCAGTAGCGCGTGGTCAAGGTGACAAAGGCGAGGTCCTCGCCTCGCTGCATCCGCTGGGCCAACCGCTCATCCGCGTCCTCTTCCCAGTCGATTCGCATCCGGTGCGCCTTTCGTGAATCCAAGGGCCTGATTCACACATCATGCCGGGGGCGTGGCTTCGAGCCATTCCCTCGGGCGTAGCCCTTTCCCACCCTGGCCAAGGTGTCGGAATGCTGGACAACTCGAAGGGCGAACGGTACAGGAGTCCGACAACGGCAACGCCTCCCGACCGCCGATCTATACTGTGGAGCATGGTCCCGGAATCCGGCCCGATTCTTGCGGAGCGCGGCGGCGTGCAGATGGTCTCCGATCGCTGGTATCGGGCGCGCGCCGCCGCGATCTACCGGACCGCGACCAAGGGCAAGCTGGCTCTCCTGGTAGGCCTGGACACGTTCATCCTCGGCGTGTTGACGGCGGTCGGCCACCCGACGGGACGGTGCCTGGCCCTGGCGGCCAGCTTCGCGGCTTCCCTGACCCTGTTCTTCCTCTGGATGCCGCGCGCCAAGAGCGCGGCGTCGCCCTCGGAGCGGACGGAAACGCTGCGGATGATCCCGCGATTCCTCCTCATGTTCCTGGCCCAGGTGCTCACCGGAGGGATCCGCAGCCCGCTCCTGCCGTCGATGCTGATCCCCTTCTCCGACCTGATGATCACGCACGGCTGGTCGCGGCGGGTGAAGATCATGCTGGCCTTGATCGCGAGCGGCCTGCTGGCGATGGGGCTCCTGCCGGCGACCTGGTTCGGCCCGGAAGTGCCGCAGCCGTGGTTCTGGATCCTGCTCCTGGGGGTGCTCGTCACCGCCGGCGCCTGGCACACCTGGTACGCCCTGCGCCTCACGCGCTCGCTCGGAGACAACGCTTGCGAGCTGGGACGGGCCCGCGAGGAGATGGTGTACCGGGCGGTCGCGCGCGCCCGCGAGATGGAGCAGATCAGCCTGAAGCTGTCGCACGAGCTGAAGAACCCGCTCGCGGCGATCAAGGGCCTGGTGCAATTGTCGGCGCGCGCGGCGTGCGATCCGGACTCCGCCGAGCAGCTGCGCGTGGTGGCCGCCGAGGTCGACCGCATGGAGGGCATCCTCAAGGAGTACCTTTCCTTCTCGCGGCCTTTCGAGGAGCTCCGCCCCCAGTCGGTCGCGCTGGGCTCACTCACCGACGAAGTCCTCTCGTTGATGGACGCCCGGGCCGCGACGGCGGGCGTGGCCCTGCGCAGACAGGGCGACGCGATCATCGAAGCCGACCCCCGCCGCATCAAGGACGCGCTCTTCAACCTGGTGGGCAACGCGGTGGAGGCGACGGGGCAGGGCGGCAAGGTCGACGTGGAGATCGAAGCGGTCGCGCAGAGCGCGCGCATCGCCGTGCGCGATTCGGGCCGCGGGATGCCGCCCGAGGTGCTCGAGCGGATCGGGACGCCGTTCTTCACCACCCGCGACGAGGGGACCGGCCTGGGCGTGGTGGTGGCCCGCGCCGCGTTCACGCAACACGGGGGATCGCTCGTCTACAGCAGCGAGCCGGGGCAGGGAACCATCGCGGTAGGAACCCTGCCGCTCCGGTCCATCCAGAGGAGCAACGATGGCGCGGGTGCTGCTGGTTGACGACGAGCCGTCGCTCCTCTTCACGCTGAGCCAATTGCTCAAGTCGCGCGGGCTGGAGCCGGTCCTGGCGCACTCGGCGGCGGAGGCGCTGTCCAAGCTCGAGGGCGTGGACGGAGTGGTCACCGACTACTCGATGCCCGGGATGGACGGCGTGCAGCTCGTGCAGGCGGTCCACGAGCGGGACGAGTCGCTTCCGGTGGTGGTGCTCACCGCGCACGGCTCGGAGCGGATCGCCGTGCGGGCGATGAAGAGCGGCGCCTACGAGTACGTGACCAAGCCCTTCGACATCGACGAGATCTCGTTGGTCCTCGACCGCGCGCTCGAGGCGCGCGCCCTGCGCGTGCAGAACCGGCGGCTCACCGCGGAGCGGGCGCTCGGGCGCGCCATCGTGGGTGACTCCCCGCCGATGCGCCGGCTGTTCGAGGCCGTCAACCGGGTCGGGCCCAAGGACATCACCGTGCTGGTGCGCGGCGAGACCGGCACCGGCAAGGAGCTGATTGCGTCGCTGATCCACGCTCAGAGCCGCCGCGCCGCGGCGCCGCTGGTGCGGTTCAACTGCGCGGCCATTCCCGGGGAGCTGGCCGAGGCCGAGTTGTTCGGGCACACGCGCGGGGCCTTCACCGGGGCGGTCCAGGCGCGGCGGGGATTCTTCGCGGAAGCCAACGGCGGCACGCTGATGCTCGACGAGGTGGGCGATCTGTCGGCGCCCATCCAGGCGAAGCTCCTTCGCGCGCTGCAGGAGGGGGAGATCCAGCCGGTGGGGGCGGGACGGGTGGAGAAGGTCGACGTGCGGGTGGTGGCCTGCACCAACCGCGACCTCGCCGCCGAGGTGCGCGCCCATCACTTCCGGGAGGATCTCTACTACCGCCTCGCGGTGGTCGAGCTGGTGGTTCCGCCGCTGCAGGAGCACCGCGAGGACATTCCCGCGCTCGCCACGGAGTTCGCGCGGATATATGCCGCGCGATTCGGGATGGACGGCGTGCGTCTGGCTCCCGACCTGGTGGCCGCGCTCCAGCGCGCGGAATGGCCGGGCAACGTCCGCCAGCTCGAGAACGCGATCGCGCGGATGGTCGCGCTGGGCGGCGGCGGAGAGATCCCGCTGGAGGCGTTCACCGGCGCCTCCAGCAGCACGGTGGAGCCCGGCGCGGAGCCGCCGCCGGACGGGACGCTCACGCTGCGGGAGCAGGTGGAGGCGGTCGAGCGCAGCGTGATCGCGAGGACGCTGCGCTCCGTGTCGGGCAACCAGTCGGAGGCCGCGCGCAGGCTGGGCCTCAGCCGCGGATCGCTGATCGATCGGCTGAAGAGGTACGGACTGACCGGCAACTCCAACGAGCCTGCGGCGTAGGTCCGCGGCCTTGCGGCGCTAAGCCCAGCAGATCGCCCGCCACGAGTGCACCACGCCTGCCGGCCTGGTCGCGTGGCTCGGCGTGGAGAGCAGTGCACCTACGCGCTGCTGGATCTGCGATCCTGGACCCGGCTCAGTAGAGCCAGAGCCCGCGCGCCATCGCCGCCGCCACGAACGGGATGAGGATGACCAGCCCCGTCTCCAGGTCGCCGACCCGGATCAGCGCCCCCAGCCCGTCGAGCCGTGGCAGCGCCGTGCCGTTCTTGCGCGCGATCCGCCAGCGGATGAACGTCAGCATCGGCCAGATTTCGAGCGCGACGACGCTGACGAAGAGCGCCATCTTGATCCAGAAGAATCCGTTGCGCAGGTAGAAGCCTGGCTCCTTCTCGACGTGGCCGAAGGCACGCCCGAGCCCGGTGAGCAGCCAGAGCGCGGCCGCAAGGCCCCAGAGGGTGTCGGCGGCGAAGAGCCCATCGAGCGCGCGAGGATCCGGGCCGGCCCGGAGCGCCCGCAGGAAGCGCTGCGCGGCGACCTCACGGACGGTGAGGAGCTGAGCGACCCGGCCGCGTGGTAGCAACCGGGTAGCAAAATGCTCGGGAACCGAATGGCGAGGGGCTGCTCAGGCGACGGTCTTGGCGGGACGCGCGGCGAGTCTCTCGTTGCCAAGCTGCGCGAGCGCGGAAGCCTTCCGCCCGGCTGCATCCGGGCGCTTCGCGTGCGCCACGGCGCGGAGCACGACCAGGTAGGTGACCCAGAACAGGAAACAGCCTGCCACTGCTAGAAAGCCCAGGACGTGTTCCACGGCGTTCCCCCGCAGCGATCCGCTCCTTCCCATCAACTGCATCCCCCGGGTGGGAGCGCTACGCTCGCGGGTCGCACCCACCGCTACCATCGCCTACCTGCTCGTCCGGCTTCGCACGCGACCTTGCATTGCAAGAGATGACAGCTTTTTTGACGACCGGATCGCAAACAGCTTAGCTCGATTTACGTTTCCACCGAGGAGCACGGGACATGTCGAGAGCTGCGCTGATCGCGATGCTGGGAGCCTTGTCGATCGGCGTGCCTGTGGCTGCCAAAGAGGGCGCGCCGCATGAGATCGTCATCGGCGCGTCGCTTCCGCTCACGGGCCCGGAGGCGAAGGCCGGGGCCCGCGTGCGCGACGGGTACGAGTTCGCCTTCGCGCAAGCGATGGACCGCGGCGGGGTGATGATCGGATCGCGGAGGCTCCCCGTCCGGCTGAAGCTCGTCGACGACGGCACGAACCGGCAGCGGGCCGCCGACCTTGCCACGGAGCTGGTCGAGAAGGAGGGCGTGAACTTCCTGCTCGGCAGCTTCTCGACGCCCATCATCGAATCGCAGAGCGCGGCGGCCGAGAAGCTCAAGGTGCCGTACGTCACCTCGTCGGGCTCGGCGACCTCGCTGTATCAGCGCGGATTCCGCTACCTCTTCAGCGTATCGGCCCCGATCTCGCAGCTCGCCAATGCGGTGATGCGGTGGGCGGACGAGGAGGAGCGCGCTGGCAAGCTGAAGAAGCCGCTGCGCGTGGCTCTTCTCTGGGAGAACACGGCGCACGGCAAGGACGTGCGCATCGGAGTCTCCTCGTTCGTGAGCAGTACCCCGGCGCACCGCGACTCGTTCCAACTCGTGCTCGACGAGTCGTTCGAGCTGAACGCCAAGGACTTCACGCCGTTGCTCAAACGAGTCGATGCGGCGAACGCGGACATGTTGCTGGTCGACGCGCACCTGCCGGACTACATCACGATGCAGAGGCAGTATCTGGCGATGGGGATGTGCCACAAGATCATTTCCTACGGCGCGCGCGGTCCCGAGAAGGAGGCGCGCGACGCCTTGCCACAAGGCGGAACCGACTACATCGTCTCCGCGGTCTGGTGGGACGCGCAGATGGCTTCGAACGCGCTCTCCAAAGCATTCGTCGAGGCGTTCACTGCCCGGTACCACCGTGCTCCCGAATGGTACGAAGCGCTGGCGTACGAGGCGGTGCGGGCGCTGTTCGTCGCTATCGAAAAGGCCGGGTCCCTCGACCGTGAGCGCGTACGCGACTCCCTCGCAACGTTGAAGATGGACTCGATCCTGCCCACCGGATATCTGGCGTTCCCGGAGCAGTACGGGTATCAGGCACAGTATCTCTTCGTCGTCCAGCAGAACATGCCGGACGGCAGCTCGCCGCTCATCTATCCGAGGATCGCCCAGATGCAGGAGGGCATCGCTTCCAACCCGCGATGCTCGGCGATGTCGCACGCCCTCAAGTAGAGGTCGCATCTCGCCCGACCAGTGCGCGGCCGCTCCACCGAGCGGGCCGCGCGAGACTTTGCTAGGCTCCCTGGCATGCGGAGCAGGGCGGCGAGTTGCCAGAACGAGGCTTATCCGACCTCTCTCTTTGGAAGAGGCGCGGGAGTATTACGCCAAGGAAGTCCTCGATGCGCGGCGCAAGGAGGCGACGCCCTACATGGAACGGCTGCGCTTCGCCCCGCAGGGGCCGGAGGCTGCCGATCCCGACGTCCGGATCATCTCCGAAGAGGAGCTCAAGGCGGCGATCGAGGAAGGCAAGTCGCGCGCACGCCCCGCGGAGGAGACCGGAGCGCACGCGTAGCCTGCATCTGCCAGATGCGACCGGGCGGCCGAGTACCTAGCTTGGCCGTCGGAGGTGTACTGGCATGCCCGACAAGGAAACCATCGAACGTGCCCATCAGGACGCGGCGCAGGGCAAGTCGGCGTCGACGCAAGCGGGCGAGTTCGTGCGCGAGGAGATGCACCACATCAGGGAGGGCAAGCACGGGGCCCGGTCGCCCAAGCAGGCGATCGCGATCGGCCTCTCGAAGGCCAGGCGCGCCGGTGTGAAGCTGGGGGCGCCGGGGCGAGGGAAGGCCTCGGCGGCGACCAGGCGCAAGGCAAAGAAGGACCTCCGGCGAGGGCGTAGCCGGAGGCGGCCGTCTGCCAGGCGGTCCCGGGCGGTGAGAGGCGCGCTGCGGCGCGAGCCGCGCTCTTCGGCTTCGCGCAAGGCGCTGGCCAAGCAGGCGCACCGGGCGGCGATGCGCCGCGGCCGGCGGGCGCGCAGCGCTGCGGCGAAGAAGGCGGTCAGGACGAAGGGCCCGGCCAGGCGCCGCGCGGCAGCCCGCAAGGCGGCACGGACGCGCAAGGCGCGCTAGTCCCAGACGGCGAGAGCGGGCACCCCGCCCCCAGCGCGCCAGACGACTGCGTACGCCCTGGTATTGAAATCCTCCTCCTCCGGCGCCAGAAGGGCGACCGGGAGGGGATGAAACGGAGGACCCGATGCGCTGTGAAGAGATCATGAAGCGCGACGTGCAGTGTGTCCAGCCGACGGACCCGGTCCAGGCGGCCGCCCGGCGCATGCGCGATGCGAACATCGGCTTTCTGCCCGTCTGCGATTCGAGCAGGAAAGTGCTCGGCGCGATCACCGACCGCGACATCGCGCTGCGGATCGTCGCGGACGGCCGGCCGCCGACCACCGCCATCGGCGACGTGATGACCCGCGAAGTCGTCGCTTGCGCTCCCGGCGATGACGTGAGGCGCGCGGAGGAGCTGATGGGGAAGCAGCACAAGTCACGGATGATCGTCGCCGACGAGGAATGGCGGCTCGTGGGCGTGATCAGCCTTTCCGACATCGCGCAGGTCGAGGACGCCTCGCGTGCCTCGCAGACGATGAAGCAGGTCACCGAGCGCGAGGCCCGCCCGCATTAGAAGGAGGTCCCAAATGCCAGCTTCCTGTGAGGTGTGCGGAAACGAGTACGACAAGGCGTTCCAGGTGACGGTGCGAGGCGCCTCGCACACGTTCGACAGCTTCGAGTGCGCCATCCAGGCCCTCGCGCCGGTGTGCGCCCACTGCCGCTGCCGCGTCATCGGCCACGGCGTGGAGAAGGAGGGCCGCATCTTCTGCTGCGCCCATTGCGCCCAGGTCTCCGGCGTGAAGGAGCTCAGGGATCGCGCCTGACGAGGCGCGGCGGGAAAGCATCGCGGCGAGGGTGCTTCCGTCGAGCAGGTGCTGGCCAAGGCGATCAGCCGTCCCCGAAGACGGCCTTCGCGCGCGCCAGCTGCCACGGTTCGGCCGTCCGCGATCCGCGCCGATCGTCGACATCCATCGAACGAGGTCTTGCGGGCGTGCGAGGCGGCCGTGGGCTTCCCAGCCGCTGCACCGGATCGTGCGGCGGTGATGCAGCGCG
>DASQAS010000064.1:0-58477 GCA_035635635.1 Myxococcales bacterium
CCCGATCCGCGCGTCCACGCACTGCTGCGGAATCGCGACGGATTCTGGATCGGGACAGAAGGCGGACTTGCGCTGTTGAACGGAGTCGCCAAGCCGCCTTTCGGCGGCCGCGACTAAGCCGCCGCCTTCAGCCGCGCCGCGGGATGGGCGAGGGCCGCGTGCAGCACCTCGTCCATCCGCTTCACCAGCACGATCTCCAGCTCGTCGCGCACGTGCTGCGGCACTTCCCGCAGCTCCGCCGCGCAGGCCTCGGGGATCACCACCCGCTTCAGGCCCAGCCGGTGCGCGGCCAGCACCTTCTCCTTGATGCCGCCCACCGGCAGCACGCGGCCGCGCAGGGTGGCCTCCCCGGTCATCGCCGTGTCCGTCCTCACCGGCACGCCCGAGAGCAGCGACACCAGCGCGGTGAACAGCGTCACGCCGGCGCTCGGCCCGTCCTTCGGGGTCGCGCCCGCCGGAACGTGGACGTGGACGTCCCATCCCTCCAGCGGCCGCTCGGCCACGCCGAGGGCCGCCGCGTTCGCCTGCACGTAGCTGAGCGCCGCGCGCGCCGACTCCTTCATCACGTCGCCGAGCTGCCCGGAGAGGATCAGCTGGCCCTTTCCGGGCATGCGCAGCGCCTCGACGTACAGCACCTCGCCGCCCACCGGGGTCCAGGCCAGGCCCGCCGCCACGCCGGGAATGCCGGCGTCGTCGCGGACCTCGGGCTGGAAGCGATCCGGGCCGAGCAGCGACTCCAGCTCGCCGGCGTCCACGCGCCGCGGCTCGACGAGCGTGCCGCTCGCCTTCTCCACCGCCAGCGCGCGGCAGACGTCCGCGAGCCGCTTCTCCAGCGAGCGCACTCCCGCCTCGCGCGTGTGCGCGCGGATGATGTGCTCCAGCGCACCCTCGGTGAGCTCCACCCTGGCCTGGCCGAGGCCGTGCGCCTCCAGCTGCTTGGGCAAGAGGTGCGCCCGCGCGATCGCCGCCTTCTCCTCCAGCGTGTAGCTGGGGATCTCCAGGATCTCCATGCGGTCGCGCAGCGGCGCCGGGATGGTCTCCATCGTGTTCGCGGTCGCGATGAACAGCACCTTGGAGAGATCGAACGGCACCTCCAGGTAGTGGTCGGCGAAGGAGTGGTTCTGCTCCGGATCGAGCACCTCGAGCAGCGCCGCCGAGGGGTCGCCCTGGAAGCCCGCGCCGAGCTTGTCGATCTCGTCCAGCATCACCACCGGGTTCGCCGTGCCCACCCGCTTGAGCGCCTGGATGATCCGGCCGGGGAGGGCGCCCACGTAAGTGCGCCGGTGGCCGCGGATCTCGGCCTCGTCGCGCACGCCGCCCAGAGAGACGCGGACGAACTTGCGCCCCATCGCCCGGGCGATGCTCTGTCCGAGCGAAGTCTTGCCGACGCCCGGGGGACCGACCAGGCAGAGGATCGGCCCCTTGAGGTCCCCGCGCAGCTTGCGCACGGCCAGGAACTGGAGCACGCGCTTCTTCACCTTCTGCAGCCCGTGGTGATCGGCGTCGAGCACCGCCCGCGCGTTGTCCACCTCCAGGTTGTCGTCGGTGTAGCTGGCCCAGGGCAGCTCGGCGATCCACTGCAGCCAGGTCCGCGCCACCGACCGCTCCGGCGACTGCTCCGGGAGCTTCTTGTAGCGGGCCAGCTCCTTGTCGACCTGCGAGCGGACGTCCTCCGGCAGCTTCAGTTCGCCGAGCTTCTTCGCCAGATCGTCGGTGTCCGAGGCCGGTCCCTCGCCCAGCTCGTTCTGGATCGCCTCGAGCTTCCTGCGCAGGATGTGCTCGCGCTCGGCCTTCGAGACCTTCTCCTGGACGGCCCCCTCGATGTCGTGGGCCGCCTTCAGCACCTCGCGCCGGCGGACCAGCATGGCGACCACCAGCCGCAGGCGCTCCACCGGGTCGACGGTCTCGAGCACCTTGAGCTTGTCGGCGGTGTCCGCGGTCACGTGGTGCGCGAGCAGGTCGGCGAGCGCCGAGGGATCGCGGATCGCGTCCAGCGCCTGTCCGACCTGGGCGGGCACGCCAGGCAAGAGCGCGAGGATGTCCCGCGCGAGCCGCCGCGCCTCGAGCGCGAGCGCCTCCACCTCGGTCCCCTCCGCCGCGGGGGCCACGATCTCCTCGACCCGCGCGCTCGGCACCTTGCCTTCATCGTCGAACTCGATCACGCGCACGCGGCCGGTCGCGGCGACGATCACTCCGCCGTCGCGGCCCACGCCTTCGACGCGGGCGAGCGCGGCGATGGGGTTCACCCCCAGCTCACTCTCGGTGCTGAGGGCCACGACGACCCGCTTGTCGTCCGAGTGCGAGAGTCCCCGGACGAGCTCCAGGCCGGCGGCGTCCGTCTCCAGACGCGCCACCGCTCCCGGCAAGAGGACCGAGCCTTCGAGCACGAATACCGGCAGCTTCAGCTCCGTTGTCGTCTTCTGTTCCATCGTAGCAAACGTAAGGGCCGCGGGACCCGTGTCAAACGGGTCGCCGATTTCTCAATATTGCGGAATGCCCAGGCAATTCGAAACCACCGAGCAACCCTTGGATGCCGCTGCTTCGGTTGGGATTCGACCCGCCATCGCCTGGCGTGACCGCTCGCCCTTGACGTCAGTAGATGGCCATCGCGTTGAGGCCGATGGTGGGTTGCAGGTCTGTGGTGGTGCCGTCGGACTTGAGGAACACCGAATTGCTGGCGTGGTCCAGGCGGCCCTCGAGGCGGAAGACCACGTGGTCGGAGGGCTTGAAATAGGGAGAGATCGTGCCCTCCACCACGTTGGTGTCTCCCAGCCCGAGGCGCACGCCGTCCTTGTCCGCGAAATACTCGCCGCGCAGCGCGATGCCGAAGGCGCCCGCATCGTAGCGGATGTAGCCCGCCACCCCGTACCATTTGGCGTCGTCGCCCGGGCTCACCGTGCTCGTCCCCTGCTCCATGCCGTAGTCGCCGTTCGCCCCCAGCGTGAGGTGCTCGCTTGCCTTGAGGACCGCCACCAGGTCGAAGACCTGGCGGAAGGCGTTGTTGTTCCCCGTGGTCGGCTCCCAACCTCCGATATAGTTCAGGGTGACGGTCAGCGGGGCGATCGGAGTGAGCGCAATCGTCCCCATCAAGGTCTTGGGCTTGGTCTGGGCCACGGTCGCGTCCCAGCCGTTCACGACCATGAACTGTGCAGACACCATTGGAGAAAAGGTGTAGCTCGCCTTCACTCCGGTGTGGGTGAAGGGGATGGCAAATTCGAAGAGGAAGGACCGGCTGTTGTTGTCGTTGTAGCCGTCGTAGCCGTCGATCACTTCATACCCCAGGGCCGTCACGAACTTGCCGACGTCGAGCCGCAAACCGCTCCCCACCGGCGCCACCCAGCTCACGAACGCTTGCTGCAGGTCGAGGTTGCCGGGGGTGTCTCCCTTGGAGACCGTGACCGGCGGATACAAGCCTCCGGCGGCCAGATCGGCGCGGAAGCCGACGGACCCCGGATCGCCGGGTGCTTTCTGCACCACGAGCTCGGCCACGTTGACGGTGAAGGAGTTGGAGGGGAAGTCGAGCGGCCTCAGCTGGTTGGTCCGCGTGTCCGGCTGGTTGGTGTTGAAGAGAAAGCCAGCGGAAACGAACGCGTTGATCGCGATCTCGTCGTACCACTTCGTCGCCGGCGCGGTCGCAGCGGCCGGGGCGGGCGCCGCGGGGGCGGGCGTCGCCGGCTGTTCCTCGCCGCGCGCACCCGCCGTCGCGAGGAGCAACGGCGTGAACAGCGCCACGGCAGCGCCGCGGAACCACTGGGAAGCGACGAGTGGGCTCCACCGATCTTCGTGCATTTGTTCTCCCCGCCCGAGCCTGTTCGAGCGTCATCCTGCGTTGAGCAGCGCTACCGCCGCCCGCTACTCCAAGGCCGGCGCAAAGGTCCCTCAATGCCACCAAGCCCGCCGCAAACGGCTAGCGGCGTGCTCAGATGTCGAAGTAGAGCGCGAACTCCGTCGGCGTCGGCCGCAGCCGGACCGGGTTGATCTCGCGCTCGATCTTGTTCTCGATCCAGGCGTCGATGACGTCCTCGGTGAAGACGTCGCCCTTGAGCAGGAACTGGTGGTCCTTCTTCAGCTCGCCCAGCGCCTCCTCGAGGGATCCCGGCATCTTCGGCACGTCCTTCAGCTCTTCGGGGGAGAGCCCGTAGATGTCCTTGTCCAGCGGCTCTCCCGGCTCGATCCGGTTCTCGATCCCGTCCAGACCCGCCATCAGCATGGCGGAGAAGGCCAGGTACGGGTTGCAGGAGGGGTCAGGGGGACGGAACTCGGCCCGCTTCGCCTTGGGGCTCGGCGAGTAGGTCGGGATGCGGATCGCCGCCGACCGGTTGCGCGACGAGTACGCCAGGTTCACCGGGGCCTCGAAACCCGGGACCAGCCGCTTGTACGAGTTGGTGGTCGGGTTGCAGATCGCCGCCAGCGCGCGCGCGTGCTTGAGCAGGCCGCCGATGTAATGAAGGCCCGTCTTCGAGAGCCCGGCGTACCCTTCGCCGGCGAAGAGCGGCTTGCCCGCCTTCCACACCGACTGGTGCGTGTGCATGCCACTGCCGTTGTCGCCGTACAGCGGCTTGGGCATGAACGTCACCGTCTTGCCGTTCCGCAGCGCGACGTTCTTCACGATGTACTTGAACCAGGGCAGCTTGTCGGCCGTCTTCGTGAGGGTGTCGAAGCGGATGTCGATCTCAGCCTGGCCGGCGGTGGCGACCTCGTGGTGCTGCCGCTCGACCTGGATGCCCACCTGCTCCATCACCAGGCACATCTCGGTGCGCAGGTCCTGCAAGGAGTCGATGGGAGCGACGGGGAAGTACCCTTCCTTGTAGCGCGGCTTGTACCCGAGGTTCGGCCGGGTGGTGCTGGTCTTGCCGTCGAAGACGCTCTCCACCGGGCTTCCCGTCTCCCACTGCCCTTCGCGCGACTCGATCTTGAAGTGGCCGTGGTTGACGCCGGAGTCGTACGAAACGCCGTCGAAGATGAAGAACTCCGCCTCCGGTCCGAAGTATGCCGCGTCGCCGATCCCCGAGGAGCGCAGGTACTTCTCCGCCTTCTGCGCGACGTACCGCGGGTCGCGCGTGTAGGGCTCCCTGGTGATGGGGTCCACGATGTTGCAGAGCAGCGAGAGCGTGGTGTCCTTCATGAACGGGTCGAGCACCGCGGTTTCGCTGTCCGGCATGACCAGCATGTCGCTGGCGTGGATCGGCATCCAGCCGCGGATGGAGGAGCCGTCGAAGCCCAGCCCCTCCTCGAACACCGGTTCGGTCAATTCGGCGAGCGGGATGCTGAAGTGCTGCCACAGCCCCAGGAAGTCCATGAACTTCAGGTCCACCATCACGACGTTCTTGTCCTTGGCGTACCCGATCACATCCTTGGCCTTCGGCATCCTAGCGTGTCTCCTCGCGCGCTTCGGCGCGTTGGCTCCGGCTGGACTTCGTCGATCCTGCATCTGCGTTGCGGCTCAAGCTCCCACCGCCAATCCCTTGGCCGTCGCCGGCCTGACCGCGGCCTCTGGAATGTCGGCGCCCGGGTACGCGGGCAGGCCCATCTCGGGCGAGTCGAGGCCCATGTCCTCCACCTCGGCGGAGACGCGGTGACCCTTGACGAGCAGGCCGGTGACCTTCCAGGCGAAGTACGTGCTCGCGCCCACCCAGAGGAAGTTGCTGCAGATGCCGATCAACTGCGCGGCGATCTGCGTGCCGCCGCCGTAGATCAGGCCGGTGACGTTGCCGGCCACGCCGTTGGTGCCGGCGCCGTAGCTGCCGTCGGCGAAGATGCCCACCGCGATCAGGCCCCAGGCGCCGTTGAATCCGTGGACGGAGATGGCGCCCACCGGGTCGTCCATCTTGAACCCGCGCTCGATGATGTTCACCGCGACGCAGACGATCACGCCCGCGATCAGGCCGATCATGACCGCCGAAGGAGCGTTGACGAACGCGCAGGGAGCGGTGATGGCGACCAGGCCCGCCAGCGTGCCGTTGGCGAGCATGGAGGGATCCGGCTTCCCGTACTTCGACCAGACGTAGATCATCGCCGACACGCCGCCGGCGGCGCCGGCCAGCATCGTGTTGGTGGCGATCACGGCGATGCGCGAATCCATTCCCGCGAGCGTCGAGCCGGCGTTGAACCCGAACCAGCCGAAGCAGAGGATGAAGGTGCCGGCGATCGCCATCGGGATGTTGTGCCCGGGGATCGGATTCGGCGTGCCGTCCTTGTTGAACTTGCCGCGCCGCGCGCCCAGCATCTTGCAAGTGACGAAGGCGATCACGCCGCCGGTCAGGTGCACCACCCCGGAGCCGGCGAAGTCGACGTAGCCGTTGCCCAGGCCGACGTTGGCGCCGAGCTGCGAGAGCCAGCCGCCGCCCCAGGCCCAGTTGCCGAAGATCGGGTAGATCAGGCCCCCCACGAACAGGCTGAAGACGCAGAAGGCGGAGAACTTCCAGCGCTCGGCCAGCGCCCCGGTGGGGATGGTGGCCGCGGTGTCCATGAACACCATCTGGAAGAGGAAATACGCGAACACCGACGCGTTGTAGGCCACGCCGGCGAGGAAGAAGCCCTTCATGCCGAAGAGCGGCCAGACCTTGCCGCCGATGGTGACGGTGAAGGCCTGGTTGAGCTGGTCGTAACCGCCGAGCGTTCCCAGCGCGCCCACGCCGCCCGCCTGCAGGGCGAAGCCCACCGCCCAGTACGCGAGCATGGCGATGCCGTAGACCATGAAGTTCATGGCCATGGTGTGGCTGGCGTTCTTTGCGCGCGTGAAGCCGGTCTCCACCAGCGCGAAGCCGGCCTGCATGAACATCACCAGAAAGCCTGCAACCAGCGTCCAGACGAAGTTGACCGACGTGCTGGTGTCGGCGACCGCCTTGGCGACGTCTTCGATTTTCGGAGGCGCCGCGTCGGCGGCGAGCGCGACAGCGGGGATGAGAAACACGGCTGCGAGCAGCGTCAGCGTGCGGGTCCACTTCATCGAGGTCATGGTTCTCCTGGCCGCGGATGACGGCGTTGGTATTCGGGTGGTGCCGCGCGTCCGATCTGCAACGCGGGTGCCACGAGAGCGCAGCCGGCTTTCGGGGGCTCATTCCTCTCGACAGAGGGCCGATCGCGACGCCCCTCGGCCCTGCGTGGCGCCCGACGAAAACGTCGTCCGGACAGCCCGAAATTACAAATCGGTAGTCATCGGCTCCGCGCCCGATCGCGGCGGGTAGCGAAAGCGGCCGCAGGCGCCCACCCGATCGCCACGGGCGGAAGCGGTGCATCCGATCGGGCGCACGACAGATTCGTCGTTCCGGCTCATCGGCAGAACAAATTTGTCGCGGCGGGTCGTCCGGGACCCGACCGTGCCCGGATCGCAGGATTGTACGAATGCGCCCGGGGCCGCAGATTTGTCCCCGTGCGCTACCTCTCGCTAGCCACCGACTACGACGGGACTCTCGCCGAGCAGGGAAGGGTGCGTCCCCAGACGGTCGAGGCCATCGAGCGGCTGCGGAAGAGCGGCCGCCGCACCCTGCTCGTCACCGGGCGGGAGCTGGAAGATCTCAAGTCGGTGTTCGACCGCCTCGACCTGTTCGACCTGGTGGTCGTCGAGAACGGCGCGGTGCTCTACCGGCCGCAGACTCGCGAGGAGATCGTGCTGGCGGAGCCACCTCCGCCGGAGCTGGCCGCCCGCTTGCGAGAGCGAGGCGCCACTCCACTCGGCGTCGGCCGGGTGATCGTGGCGACGCGCGAGCCGCACGAGGTGATGGCGCTGGAGATTGTCCACGAGCTGGGCCTCGAATGGCAAGTGATCTTCAACAAGGGCGCGGTCATGCTCCTGCCCCCCGGGGTGAACAAGCAGAGCGGCCTGCAAGCGGCGCTCGCGGAGCTCGGCCTGTCGATGCGGAACACCGTGGCGGTAGGCGACGCCGAGAACGATCACGCCTTGCTCTCGGCAGCGGAATGCGGCGTGGCGGTGGCCAACGCCCTCGATTCCCTGAAGGACCGCGCCGACCTGGTGACGCGCGGCGCCCGCGGCGCCGGCGTGGAAGAGCTCGTCGATCGGCTGATCGAGGACGATCTGCGCTCGGTGGTGGTGGCCCGGCACGCGCTCCTGCTCGGGACGCGCCGCGACGGGACCGAGTTGAGGATCGCGCCGGCCGGGCGCCGGCTGCTGATCGCCGGGCCGTCGGGCAGCGGAAAGACCACCGCGGCCACCGGCTTCATCGAGAGGCTGATGAGCGCGGGCTACCAGTGCTGCATCGTCGATCCCGAGGGGGAGTACGAGGGCTTCGAGGGCCTCGTCGAGATCGGCACGGCCGAGCGCGCCCCCACCGTCGAGGAGGTCCTCGAGCTGCTCGCCAAACCGTCCGTCCACGCCGGCGTGAACTTGTTGGCGGTGCCGCTCGCCGAACGGCCCCGCTTCGTCGCCTCGCTGCTGCCCCGGTTGCAGGAGATGAGGGCCAAGACGGGCCGCCCGCACTGGATCGTGATCGACGAGGCGCACCATCTCTTCCCCGCCTCCTGGCAGCCCGCGCCGCTCACGCTGCCGCGCGAGCTGGGCGGCGTGCTGATGATCACGGTGCACCCGGAGAACGTCTCCAAAGCCATGCTGGAGGCGGTGGACATGGCGCTCGCGGTGGGCGACGCGCCGGAGCACACGCTGGCTCCTTTCGGCAAGGTGGGGAAGACGGACCTGCGCGAGGGCGAGGTGCTGGCCTGGTCCAGCGGAAAGGCCGCGCCGCTCAAGCTGGTCCCTGGCAAGGCGCAGCATCGCCGCCACCGGCGCAAGTACGCCGCCGGAGATCTCGAGCACGAGGCGTTCGTGTTCCGCGGGCCGGAGGGGCGCCTCCAGCTCCGCGCCCAGAACCTTTCCATCTTCCTGCAGATGGCCGAAGGCGTCGACGACGACACCTGGCTCCACCACCTCGGCCAGCGCGACTACTCGAGGTGGTTCCGCTCGGTGATCAAGGACGAGGACCTCGCCGGGGAGGCGGAAGGGATCGAGCGCCGCGGCGGGATGGAGAGCCGGGCGCGGATCCGTGAGGCGATCGAGAAGCGGTACACGCTGCCGGAGTGAGGCTTCGATCTCCTCTCCAGCCGGAAGCGGGGCCTCCCGGCGATTTGACTGGACCGCGAACGGCGGGTGGCTGGATCGACACGGTCAGCGGTGGTTTCCGCGTCGAGCTGAGGCCCGGCGACATCTCTTCGATTAGGATGTGCGGATGGAGTTTCGAAGATTCCGCGGCACCGACAAGTACCTCACCTCGTCCGCGCTGGAGTCCGCGGTCAACTGCGCGCTGGCGCTGGAGCGCCCCCTGCTGGTGCGCGGCGAGCCGGGCACCGGCAAGACGCAGCTCGCGGAGGCCATCGCGGACGGCCTCGGCTTGCGCCTGATCCACTGGCCGGTCAAGTCCACCACTCGCGCCCAGGACGGCCTCTACGTCTATGACACCGTGCAGCGGCTCTACGACTCGCGCTTCGGCGACGGGGACGTGAAGGACATCCGCCGCTACATCAAGCACGGGCCCCTGGGCCAGGCGTTCGCCTCGCGCGACCGGGTGGTCCTCTTGATCGACGAGGTGGACAAGGCCGATCTGGAGTTTCCCAACGACCTCCTGCACGAGCTGGACCGGATGCGCTTCGTGGTCAACGAGACGGGCGACGAGATCGCCGCGCGCGAGCGGCCGGTGGTGGTGATCACCTCCAACGCCGAGAAGGAGCTGCCGGACGCTTTCTTGCGCCGCTGCGTCTTCCACTTCATCGAGTTTCCCGAGAAGGACCTGATGGCCCGGATCGTCCGCGTCCACCATCCGGATCTGGACCAGAGGCTGCTCGACCAGACCCTGAAGGCGTTCTACGCGGTGCGCGAGGTGGACGGGCTGCGCAAGCGGCCCTCGACCAGCGAGCTGATCGACTGGATCGCGGTGCTGCGGCGGGCGGGGATCGCCAGCGTCGAGCTGGAGGCGGGGATGCCGTTCCTCGGGGCCCTGCTCAAGCGCGAGCAGGACCTGATCGCGTTCGCCGAGGCGACCAGCCGCGGCCGGCGGCCGAGGGCCTGACCATGTTCGTGCCCTTCCTCTACGAGCTGCGCGATCGCGGGGTGAAGGTCGGAGCGCAGGAAGCGCTCTCGCTCGCGGAGGCGCTGGGGATCGGGCTGCACAAGGGGACGCTCGACGGCTTCTACGAGGTGTCCCGCGCGCTCTGCGTGCATCGCGAGCAGGATCTGGACGCCTTCGATCGTGCCTTCGCCCATCACTTCCGCGGCGTCCCCGACGACGCGCTGGCCCTCACCGACGAAATGCTGAGGTGGCTGGCGGAGCCCGCGTCGAAGCGCGAGCTCACCGAGCTGGAGAAGGAATTGCTGGAGCGAATCGACCTCGCCGAGGCCCGCGAGCGCCTGCGCAAGCGCCTCGAGGAGCAGCGCGAGCGGCACGACGGCGGCAGCCGCTGGGTCGGGACCCGCGGCACCTCGCCGCACGGAACCGGCGGATACCATCCGACGGGCATCAAGATCGGCACCGCGCCGGGAGGGCGGGGCGCGCTGGAGATCGCGGCGGAACGGCATTTCCGGGATCTCCGCTCGGACGTGACACTGGACACCCGGCACATCGAGGTGGCGCTGCGGCGGCTGCGCGCGTTCGTCAGGGAGGGCGCCCTCGACGAGCTGGACGTGGAGGCCACCATCGACAAGACGGCGCGCAATGCCGGCGAGCTGGAGCTGTCGCTGCGCCCGCCCCGGAAGTCGAACCTGCGCGTCCTGCTCCTGCTCGACGTGGGCGGCTCGATGGATCCCCACGCCGAGGTCTCGGAGCGGCTGTTCTCGGCCGCGAAGCGCGCGACGCACTTCAAGGAGCTACGCACCTGCTACTTCCACAACTGCGTCTACGGCCGCGTGTACGAGACGGCGGCCCTGATCAAGGGCGTCTCCGTCCTGCGGCTGCTCCAGGACTGCGATCCGTCCTGGCGGCTGATCCTGGTCGGCGACGCGTTGATGAGCCCCTGGGAGCTGCACTCGAGCGGCTCGCGCTGGAGCTACAGCGACGACTCGGGCGCTCCCGGCATCGCCTGGCTCGCCCACCTCGCGCAGCACTTCCAGCACGCCGCGTGGCTCAACCCGGAGCCACCGGCCGCCTGGTATGGCACCGCGGAGGTGATCCGGCGCGTGTTCCCGATGTACCGCCTGACCCAGGACGGCCTGCTCCAGGCGGTGCAGCACTTGATGCGCGGCGGGGCGCGCCGCTGACCGCCAGCCCTGGTCACCGCGCGAAGTGATCCGCGACCACCGCCGCCACGCAGGCCGTGAGCCGTACCCCGGTGGGGATGTGCAGGAACTCGTTGGGCCCGTGCGCGTTGGAGCCGGGCCCCAGCACACCGGTGATCAGGAACTGAGCGTCGGGAAACTTCTGCCCGAGCATCCCCATGAAGGGAATGGTTCCGCCTTCGCCGAACGCCATCGGCGGCTTTCCAAAGAAGCTGCGCGAGGCCCGGTCCACCGAGGACGCCAGCCACTGCGCCAGCGGCGGCGCATCCCAGCCCGTGGACGACTTCTCTCCCTCGAACGTCACGCGGGCGCCGTAGGGCGGGTCCTTCTCCAGCGTCTCCTTCACGACGCGCGTGGCCGCCACCGGGTCCACCCGCGGCGGGATCCGCAGCGAGATCTTGCAGGCGGTGAACGGCCTCAGAACGCTGCCGGCGCTGCCCAGGGGAGGCAGGCCGTCCGCCCCGGTGATCGAGAGCGCGGGCCGCCACGAGCGGTTGAGGATCATCTCCACCTTGTCGGTCACCGAGGGTCGCGCGCCCGGCACGAAGGGGAACTTGCTCCAGACGTCGTCCCCGAGCACCTCGGCGGTGAGGCGGGCCTGCTTCAGCCGCTCCCCGGGGATCTGCACGTGCAGCGCATCCAGCTTCACCCGTCCGGTCTGCTCGTCGTCGATCCGGCTCAGGAGCTGGCGCAGGATGCGGAACGACTCGGGCACGATTCCACTCGCGTCGCCGGAATGGACGCCCTCGCCGAGGATCTCCACCTTGAGGTTTCCCGCGATCATCCCGCGCAGCGAAGTCGTCGTCCAAAGCTGCTCGTAGTTCCCGCAGCCGGAATCGAGGCAGACGACCAGCGACGGTTTTCCGATCCGGGCCGCAAGGTGCTCGATGTAGGCGGGCAGGTCGGTGGAGCCGCTTTCCTCGCAGCCCTCGATCAGCACCACGCAGCGGGCGTGCGACAGCCCCTGCTCCTGCACCAGCCGCAGCGCGGCGAGCGAGGCGAAGCTGGAGTATCCGTCGTCCGCCCCTCCGCGGCCGTAGAGCTTGTCCCCCTCGCGCACCGGCTGCCAGGGCGAGAGGCCCGGCCGCCAGCCGGTCATCTCCGGCTGCTTGTCGAGGTGGCCGTAGAGCAGCACCGTCTCGCTGCCCTCTCCCGGGATCTCCATGAGGATGACCGGCGTCCGGTCCTCCAGCCGGACCACCTCGACCGAGAGCCCCTTGACGGGCTGCTTCCGGCACCACCCCTGGATCAACGCCACCGCCCGGTCCATGTTCTGCTGCCAGCGGGGCTCGTAGGCCGGCGACTTGTTCGGGATCCGGATGTACTCGTGCAGGGCGGGGACGATCTCCTGGTCCCAGATCTGCTGCGAGGACTGCAGCGCGCGGGTCGCGTCGAGGGTGGGCATGTGCGCGCTCTCCTATCACAGGACTGCGGCGTGTAGGCTGCCCGCGTGCTGCTCCGGCTGGTGAGGGATTTCCGCCGCGCGATGGACCTCTCGTTGGTCCTGGATCAGGAGGGGATCCACCACGAGCTGCGCGGGACCGGCGAGGAGCAGTGGGCCCTCCTGATCGACGACGCCGACCGGGAGCGCGCGGAGGCAGCCGTCGCGGCGTTCGAGCGCGAGAACCCGCCGCCGCCACAGCGGCAGGAGCGACTGACCATTCCCGCGCCGGCGCTGGCCTCTGGATTGATCTTCTTCCTCGCGCTGCTCGCGCTGCACGTCTGGACCGGGCCGGATTCCGCCGGCTCACCCTGGTTTGCGCGCGGCGCGGCCGATGCGGCAGCCATCCTGCGCGGGGAGTGGTGGCGGACGGTGACCGCCCTGACCCTGCACGCCGACGCCGGCCATGCCGTGGGCAACGCGGTGCTGGGCGGGCTGCTGCTGACCCTGCTGGCCCGTGCGCTCGGCCCGGGCGTCGCCAGCGCTCTTTTGCTGCTCGCGGGAGCCGCAGGAACCGGCGCTGCTGCCTGGCTGCTGCGCAGGGACTTCGTCTCCATCGGCGCTTCCACGGCGGTCTTCGCGGCGCTGGGCGCCCTCGCCGCGCTGCCGCAGCACCGCCGGCGGGCCTGGATTCCGCTGGGAGCCGGCCTGGCCCTGCTGGCGTTTCTCGGCACGGGAAAGCGCGCCGATCTCGCCGGCCATCTCTGCGGCTTTGCGGCAGGCGTCATGCTGGGCGCGCTGGCCGCACGGCTCCCGCCGATGAGGAGCCGGGCCGTCCAGGCCGCGCTGGCGGCGGGGGCGGCCGCGGCGCCCGTCGTGGCCTGGGTCGCCGCATTCCGGTGAACGTCGGCCAGCGACCAGCACGGCGGTTGGCTCTCGCGTCCGGCGCCTGCCGTGGTCATACTGCGCCGCCATGATCCGGGTTTCGGACGACGCCATGGTCTCGCTCCTCTCGGACGACGATCTGCACCTGTTCAACGAGGGCTCTCAGCTCAAGCTCTACGACCACCTCGGCGCACACATAAAAGTGGGCGGAACGCAGTTCGCGGTCTGGGCGCCGAACGCCAAGGTGGTCAACGTCGTCGGGGACTGGAACGGCTGGAACAAGCACGCCGACGCGCTGGCTCCCCGCGGCAAGTCGGGCATCTGGGAGGGGTTCGTCAAGGGGATCGGAAAGGGCACCAAGTACAAGTTCCACGTCGAGGGCCGGGGCGGCCATCGGGTCGACAAGGCGGACCCGCTCGCTTTCCACGCGGAGAACCCCCCGCGCACCGCATCCATCGTCTGGGACCTGGACTATCGCTGGGGTGACGCGCAGTGGATGCAGGAGCGGGCGGCGCGCGGCGCTCTCGACGCGCCCATCTCCATCTACGAGATGCACATCGGCTCCTGGCGCCGCCTCCCGGATCAGGGCAGCCGGCCGCTCGGCTATCGCGAGCTGGCGAAGCCCCTGGTCGAGTACGTGAAGGGGCTCGGGTTCACGCACGTCGAGTTCCTGCCGGTGATGGAGCACCCCTTCTACGGCTCCTGGGGCTACCAGACCACCGGCTACTTCGCGCCGAGCAGCCGGTACGGCACGCCGCAGGATCTCATGTACCTGATCGACCAGCTCCACCAGGCAGGGATCGGCGTGATCCTCGACTGGGTGCCCTCGCACTTCCCCTCCGACGACATCGGCCTCGCGAACTTCGACGGGACGGCGCTGTACGAGCACGCCGACCCGCGCCAGGGTTTCCACCCTGACTGGAAGAGCTCCATCTTCAACTACGGCCGCCACGAGGTGCGCAGCTTCCTGCTCTCCTCCGCGATGTTCTGGCTGGACCGCTACCACGCGGACGGGCTGCGGGTCGACGCGGTGGCGTCGATGCTGTACCTCGACTACTCACGCAAGGAAGGCGAGTGGGTCCCCAACGTGCACGGCGGGCGGGAGAACCTCGATGCGATCAGCTTCCTGCAGCGCCTGAATACGGAGGCCTACGGGCGCCAGCCCGGCGTGCAGACGTATGCGGAGGAATCCACCTCCTGGCCCGGCGTCTCGCGCCCCACCTGGCTGGGCGGCCTGGGATTCGGCTTCAAGTGGGACATGGGCTGGATGCACGATACGCTCGCGTACCTGCGCCTCGATCCGATTCACCGCCGCTTCCACCACAACTCCCTCACCTTCCGCGGCCTGTACGCCTTCCACGAGAACTTCGTGCTTGCCTTGAGCCACGACGAGGTGGTCCACGGGAAGGGGTCGCTGCTGGACAAGATGGCGGGCGACGAGTGGCAGAAGCGGGCCAACCTCCGGCTGCTCCTCTCCAACCAGTGGTCGCTGCCGGGGAAGAAGCTGCTCTTCATGGGCGGCGAGTTCGGCCAGTGGCGCGAGTGGAACCACGATTCCAGCCTCGACTGGGAGCTGACTTCGGATCCGAAGCACGCCGGCATCCAGCGGCTGGTCGCGGACCTGAACGGGCTGATGCGCCGCGAGCCCGCCCTGCACCAGCTCGACGTCCGCACCGAGGGATTCGAATGGGTGGACGCCAACGACTCCAACCAGAGCGTGACCAGCTACCTGCGCAAGGGCAAGACCGGCGACCCGGTGCTGGTCGTGCTCAACTACACGCCGGTCGTCCGCCGCGGATACCGGGTGGGCGTCCCCCGCGGCGGCGAGTGGCGCGAGCTCCTCAACAGCGACGCGCCGCTGTACGGCGGCAGCGGCGTGGGGAACTTCGGGACGGTGCGCGCGGACGACACTGCGAGCCACGGGCGCAAGCACTCACTCAGCCTCACCTTGCCGCCGCTCGGAGCACTTTTCCTCAAGCCTGCGCGTTGATTCCCATCTGTTTCTGGCGACCGTTTTGTGGCGTCCTCGATCCGGTCCGTGTTCGATCGATCCCGGACTCGTCCGCCGTCCCGAGGAAGCCCGACCCGATGCGCCGCATCCTGATCGCAACGACCATCCTCGCGGCCGCATGCGGAAAGAAGTCCATCCCCGCCACACCGGAGATCAAGGCCAGCGTCGCGCAGGCGCGGCTCGGCCTCAGCTCGGCCAGCACGAACACGCAGGCGATCGTCGGCTTGCAGTCCGTGGCGAGCACGCTCGCCGGCGCGGTCGCTTCCGGCAGCCTGGCGTCCGTGGACCTCACCGCCGGCTTGTCCGATCCGGCCTCGCTCGCCATGGTCGCCCTCGCGCCGCCGCAGGCCGGCTTCGCGCAGGACCTCAGGCTGCCCGAGACCGGCGTCAGCGCCCTCGCCGTCCCGGTCCTCGGCTGCCTCAGGAGCGGTCCCGGCGGACCCACGCTGGACGCTGCCGGCCAATCCGGCTGCGGCGCCGCGGACCATCTCGAGGTGACGTTCGATACCGGCGACCGGATGAACATCACCTGGTCGGAGGCGAGCACCAGCTTCGACCTCGCCGTCTCGGTGGTCGCCGGGTCCTGGAGCGGCACCGATCTGCGCTACACGGGCGCCTCCAACTCGTCGGGAGTCGCGGTCACCGCCGTGGGCGCGATGAAGTACGCCAAGTCCGGCGGACCGGTCCAGGTCGACGCCGACTTCGACCTCACCTACGCCGTCAGCGGCTCCCAGTCCGCGACCGACGCGGTCATCGGCGTGAGCGTGAACGGGACCGCCACCGATCGCCTGGCGCTGGTGCGCGCGAACGAGCGCTGGACACTGAACGTACAGACCAACAGCGGCGGCGAGACGCTGATCATGGACTGGATCGGCACGGTCGGCGTCGAACTGCTCCAGGCGGACGGGAGCACGAAGGATCACTCCATCGCGTTCAACTTGAACCTGCACGGCCTGAGCCAGGCGAGCGGGGCGAACGCCGCGGTGACCTGGTCCGTCCTCGGCGACCTGCAGTACGACGCCGCCCAGGTGGGAACGCTGGTGATCCGGAACAACCTGCTCTCGGTGCACTGGACGGACGGGGCGGAGGACCCATTCGACGTCTCGGTCCTCTTCGGCTCGTTCGCAGTATAGCCGCGGGCGCGGGTGCCTTCGTGCTCTTCCACCACCCGTACTGATTTGCGCTCGCCCCGGGGCCGTTCCTCCTCCTCCCCGGACAGGTCGTCAGGGAACCATCACCGCGATCGCGCCGCGATCTTCAATTCCTGAACCCCACCGGCCGGCGCGGAGAAGGGGGCGGCATCGGCGAAGCGTGGTGGTGCACCAGCCGCCAGAGGCCTTCCTCGCGGACGAACAGGTTGGTCGCGGCCAGCTTGCCGGCGGGCAGGACTTCCGCGCAAACCACCCAGGCCCAGTCCCCCTGCACGTGGGCCGAGGCGCTCTCGCAACGGATCCCCGCGGGAGCGCCGCCCCCCAGCAGGATCCTCCGCCAGCTCTCCACCACCGCCTCCCGCCCCTGCAGCAGCTCCCAGCCCGGGTGCAGGCAGGCGACCGGCGCCTCGCGGGCCCAGAGCGCATCCATCGCCTCCGCGTCCCCGCGCGCGAACGCGGCATAGAACGCCGAGTTCGCCTCCAGCACCTCACGCTCTGGCGTCGTCATCCGGCGATTCTATGCCGGGGTGGGCGCCGCGTCGCGAAAGGCACATGTTCGGTCCATGCGGATCGGCTTCTTGATGGACCCGCTGGAGTCGGTGCGGGTGGACCACGACTCGACCTTCGCGCTGATGCTGGAATGCCAGCGGCGCGGCCTGGAGGTGCGCGAGCTCCGCCAGGAGTGGCTGTACGTGGCGGACGGCCGAGCGCACGCGCGCATGCGCACGGTCGAGGTGCAGCGCAAGCCCGGAGAGCACGTTCGCGTGGCGGGCGACTACGACGCGCCCCTGGCCGAGCTCGACGTCCTCTTCCTGCGCAAGGACCCGCCGGTGGACGTGGAGTTCGTCCGGGCCACGCAGCTGGTGGAGCTGGGTCCGGGCCCCTTCTTCATCAATCATCCCCGCGGGCTTCGCAGCGCGAACGAGAAGTTGTTCGCGCTGCGGTTCCCCGACCTGGTCCCGCCGACCCTGGTCTCGCGCGAGATCGTCAGGCTGCGCGCGTTCATCGACGCGCAGGGCGGAGACGGAGTGGTGAAGCCAATCGACGGCTGCGGCGGGCAGGGCGTCCTTCGCGTCCGGCGGGGGGACCCGAACCTCTCTTCGCTCCTGGAGATCGCCACGGACGGCGGCCGCAGGCCGGTGGTCGCGCAGGCGTACCTGCCCGCGGTTCAGGAGGGCGACAAGCGCATCATCCTGCTCGCCGGCGAGCCGCTGGGGGCGGTCTTGCGCGTGCCCCGCCAGGGAGAGCTGCGGGCCAACTTCGCCTCGGGCGGCAGCGCCGCGCCGGCTCCGCTCACCGCGCGCGACCGCGAGATCTGCCGCCGGTTGGCGCCGGATTTGGAGTTCCTGGGCCTCTGGCTGGTCGGGATCGATGTGATCGGGGACAAGCTGACCGAGGTCAACGTCACCAGCCCCACGGGCCTGGTGGAGATCGACGCGCTCAGCGGCCAGTCGCTGGAGGCGCGGGTGATCGACTTCGCGCTCGAGCGCGCCGGATTGCCAGCGCGGGCCGCAGCAGGTATGCGATCGGTTCCCACCGCCGGGCGCCGATGACCAAAGACGACGACACCAACGCGCTGTCGGAGGCCGCGCTCGCGCTCGACCGGGAGCTGCGCCGATTCGAAGACCTTGCGGGGCAAGCGTCGCGGATGAAGCTGACCACCGAGAAGAACGTCGAGCGCGCCACCGAGGCGCTCACCCGCGCCGCCGAGTCCCAGGATCGGATTCACGGGCACGTCCAGGCGCTGGTCGCCGCGGTGGGAGAGGCCCGGAAGAAGCAGGAGACGGACGCGGCGGCCCTGGTGAGCCGCGCGGAGCAGATCGCCGCGCGGCGCAAGGAGTTCGCGGACGTGCTGCAGCGGATGGCGGGGCTGGGGAAGATGGCGAAGGAAGTCCACGATGCGCTGCAGGCGGGCCCCTCCGGTATGGACGCCGTGCAGGAGCGGATGCAGCAGATCGCCGACGAGGCGGCGGAGATCGCCCGGACCGCGCAGGAGAAGGAGATGGAGGACGTCGCGCGCCAGGCCGAGGTGCTGCGCACGCAGGTGCTCGCGGCGCGAAACAAGGTCGCGCTCCTCGCGGGAAAGGGGACGAAGGCAAGGACGTGAGCGCGCGGCGGCCCGCGCTCAGGACACAGCGCGCAGGCGAGACTGCTTGCGCGGAACGCGGATCACGAACTCCGCCCCCAGCCCGGGCCGAACCTCGAGCGTGCCCCCCAGGCTCTGGGTCACCCGCCAGGCGATGGTCAGTCCCATGCCCATCCCCCGGCCGGGCCCCTTGGTGGTGAAGAACGGCGTGAAGATGCGCTGGATGTCCTCGGAGCGGACGCCGGGTCCGTTGTCCTTGACCGAGATGACGAGGTTCTCGTCCTCGCGGTACGCGCGCAGCCGGACCTGCCCGCCCGCTTCGGGCGCCGCCTCGATGGCGTTCTGCACCAGGTTGGAGAGCACCTGGTTGAACTCCTCGGGGACGCACTCCAGCATCCCGTCGCCGGTCAGCTCCATGTCGACCTGCACGGCGCGCCCGGTGGCGGGCAACACCATCGAGACCACCTCGCGGATGGCGGCGAAGACGTCGTGGGGGCGGATCTGGCGGGAGTATCCCGCCTTGCTGTAGCTGCTCATCAGCTCGACGGTCGCGGCGATGCGCTTGATCCCGCTCTCGGCGATGTCGAACAGCTCGCGCACCCTCTTCTCGACCCGCGGCAGATCGTCGGGGGCGACCTTTCCCAAGAAGACGGCGTCGGCGTCCATCTTCACCTTCGCCAGCGCGTTCTTCAGGTAGTTGAGCGGGTTGTTGATCTCGTGCGCCAGCCCGCCGGCGACGATCTCCAGCGAGTCCATCCGCTGGGTGAGCACGATGTCCGCGGTGGTCTCCTGCGCCTGCACCAGCGCCCGCGCGGTGGTCAACAGCTCGCGCGGCGAGAAGGGCTTGGCCAGATACGCGGAGACGCCGGTCTCCAGGCCCGCCACGCGGTCCTCCAGGTCTCCCTTGGCGGTGAGCATGAGGATGGGGATGTGCCGCGTCTCGTCCGAGCCGCGCAGGCGCCGGGTGAGCTCCAGGCCGTCGATGCCCGGCATCATGAGATCTGCGATGATCAGCGAGGGACGCTCGCGCAGGGCCATCTCCAGGCCCTTGAGCCCGTCCTCCGCCGAGATCACCTTGAAGTGCGCGCGCAGCGAGTTGTGCACCAGCCGGATGATGTCGGGCGTGTCGTCCACCACCAGGGCCAGGTGCGCCTTCTGGTCCTCATCGCTGTCCCGCAGCGAAACGCGCCGCTCGGTGGCCTCGTGCACCTCGAGCAGCCGGTATTCGTCCAGAAGCGACATCTGGACGGCGAAGTCCAGCACGCCCCGGTCGGTGGCCCGCTGGCCCTCGGGAATTTCGCGCGTCGAACCGCGCCGGTCCAGCACCTCGGGGAGGAAATGGTCGCGATCCCGCGGCAGCTCGACCGTGAACTTGGCGCCGGCGGACGACTCGGCGTGGATCCGGCCGCCGTGCAGCTCGACGATCTCCTTCGCCAGCGCCAGGCCGATGCCGGTGCCGCCGTAGCGCCGCGTCCCGCCCATGTCCACCTGGTAGAAGCGCTGGAAGATGTGCTCCGCCTTCTCCGGCGGGAACCCGGGGCCGTCGTCCTCGACCAGCACGGTGGCGTGGGCGCCCTCGCTGCGCAGCCGCACCTTCACGTGGCCGCCGGTCGGGGTGAACTTGGTGGCGTTCGAGATCAGGTTCATGAACACCCGCTCGATCCGTTCGATGTCGCAAAAGACCAGGCACGCGCCCGGCTCCACCTCCAGGGCGAGCTCGATGCCCTTCCGCTGCGCCAGCGGCTGCACCTGGGCGACCAGCCCCTTCAGATATTCGGCCAGGTCGTGCTCGGCCACCTTGAGCCGGAGCTGCGACTCCTCCAGCCGCGAGAGGTCGAGCAGGTCGCCGATCATCTTCAGCAGCTTGAGCCCGCTGCGGAACATCGACTCGAAGGTGGTGCGCTGGGCGGAGGTGAGCTCGCCCATCTCGTCCTGCAGGATCAGCTCGAGCGGGGCGAGCAGCATCGCGAGCGGCGTCTTGAACTCGTGGGTGATGTTGGCGAAGAGCTGCGACTTGAAGCTGTCCAGCGCCTTGAGCTCGCCGTGCGCCTTCTCCAGCGAAGCCTTGGTCTCCTCCAGGGCGATCTGGTTCATCACCTGCTTGTGCTGCGACCGGTAGAGCACGAACTGGCCGGTGCCGGTGATGATGGCGGTGGCGCTCAGGAACGCCAGGTTGGAGATGGCGACCGGGACGTCCTGGTCCAGCGTGGAGAGCAGGTTCACCAGCACGAAGCTGAGGATGATGCTGAGATGAGTCGCGAGCACGATCCGGGGCGGCCAGACGAACAGCAGGCCGGTGCCGACGCTCACCAGGGAGAGCCCGGCGTAGTAGTGCGACGAGAGCCCGCCCATGGTCACCGTCATCAGGACGATGCCGAAGGCGATGATCACCATGTACCCGGAGGAGATCGAGTCGTAGAAGCGCTCGAAGATCTTCATCCGGAGCACGGCGAACATGGCGCAGGTGGCGGCGGTGATCACCATGCGCGTGCCCCAGAGCATGGGCAGCGCGGACGCGGGGGCCAGCAGGTAGTCGAGGACGCCGAACGCCGGGTAGAGGGCGAGGACGATCCAGAGTACGACGCGCGTTCCCCGCCGGTTCTGCTCTTGAAGCCACGCGGCCCAACGGAGGTCGAGCTCGCGCTGGTGTGGGGTCATCCTCTGGCCAACTGGACGAAGGGATTGACCCCCGACTCCTCCTCGAGCAGGCGGATGGACGCGGCCGGCGCCGCGCGGCCCGTCAGCTCCATCAGCTCGGGGCGCGTGCGGTAGAGGAGGTTCCAGTCCAGGTGGTGCTCCATGATCCACCGGCTGGGGTTGAGCGGCTGCATGTTGCCCACGTACAGCTCGCCTCCCTCCGCGAGCCGGGCGAAGAGGTTGCGCGTGAGCATCACGGCGGTCGGCGTCTGCAGGTAGTCGAACAGCCCGCAGGAGAAGATGAAGTCGAAGGCGCCGAACGGCTTGAACAGATCGGTGTCCTTGAGCAGCCGCTTGATCGACTCGTGCAGGTAGAGCAGGTGCACCCGGTCGGGGAACTTCTCTTCCACGAGCGGCTTCAGCCGCCGGAAGGCATAGGAGAGCGCGCCCTTGTCCTGGTCGAAGAGGACGATCTCCATCGGGCAGGGCAACTCCTCAGCCTCGGTGAGCAGATCGTAGAGCTCCTGCGCGGGCCCGGCCGCAACCGAGAGGATGTTGACCGGGTGCGGGCTGCCCGCGCGGGCCTCGAGGAACGCGAGCAGCTGCCGCTTGATCAGGTCCTTGCGGAACCGAACCGCCTGCGCTGCCGCGGTCTGGATGGTGGAGTAGCCCACCGACTTGGCGAAGAGGGTGGGTCCCTCGAAGTTGCGCTCGTAGAAGAAGCGCATCACCTCGTAGTCGCCGGGATACCCGAAGGGCTTGGTGCGGGCGCGGATCATCCAGGGCGTCTGCATGAAGAAGCGGTCGACGTAGCGGAGCGAGAACTCGCGCAGGCCCTTGCGGTGGTCGGGCGGCACCGTGCGCAGCACGCTGTCGATGGCCTCGCTCTGCCGGACGATCTCCGCGGCGAACTCCCGCCGCACGCGCTCCATCAGGGCTTGGCGCGCGGCGCTGGCTCCGTCGACCTGCACCACGTGCCAGGCGAGCTGCGCCTCCAGGTCCGCCATCTGCCGCTCGCTGTCCTCCAGGTACAGGGCGAGGTCGGCGACCATCGACTTGAACTCGAGGCAGCCTGGCACCGCCCAGGGGCGCTGCGCGGAGAGCCCGCGCCCGTCGCGCCCCGACCAGGACTTGATCGCCCGGAGCTGGAGCAATTCGTCCACGTCGATCAGCTGCTCTTCGAACGAGACGCCGGCGATGGTGCAGCCCTCGTGATCGCGCACCGAGCCTACCCTTGCCACGCCCTTGTAAGCGACGTGGTCGTCCACCTGGACCGTGAGCTCGGGAACCACGTCGCCGCTGGAGAGCAGCGCCGCGGGAATGCACTCGAAGGCGACCCCGTTCTGCGAGATGTCGAACAGGTTGCAGCGAACGGGACCCTCGTCGGTGCGCAAGATCACGGAGGCAGTGAGGGGAGCGAGATCGCTGGCGCGGTAACGCTGCGGCCGGAAGAAGACCTGCCTCCCTTCGGGTCCATCGAGGTCTTCGTAGCTCCGGACTCGCTTCAGGGGGGCTGTCACGTGGGTTCCTCCGCAGCAGGAACGAGGCGCACTTCGAAGCGCGCGCCGCCTGTCGGGCGATCGAGCACTGCGATTTCCCCTTGATGAGAATCGATGATCAGCTTGGCCATGTAAAGGCCCATCCCCATTCCGCCCTCGCCCTTGCTCGAGACGAAGGGCTTGAACAGGTTCTCTTTCACCTCGGCCGGAATACCCGGCCCTTCGTCCTCGACGGCGAAAACCACGTGTCCGTTCCTCCGCGTGGCTTCCACGCCGATCTGGCGCCACTGCGCGGTCGCCTGCACCGCGTTGCGCACCAGGTTCACCAGGACTTGCGTGAGCTTCTGCCGGTCACCATGAACTTGCGGAAGGCCTTCCTCGATGTTCACCGCGACCTTGTGGGCCCGAAAACCCATGTCCATCCGCGCGATCGCCAGCGCGTCGTGCACCACCAGCGACGGCTTCAGCATCGCCTTCTCGATGGTGAGGGTGCCGCCCCGGGCGAACTGGTGCATGGCCTCGAGCGTGTGGATCAGGTTCCCCACGCCCTGCATGCCGACCTGCACGCTCTCCATCACGTCGGGCGCCACGTTCCGTTGCTGCAGCACGCTCTCGACGTAGCCGAGGCTGACCATGAGATTGCGCAGGTCGTGCACGATGCCGGCGGCCAGCTTGCCCATGGTCCCCAGCCGCTCCAGGTGCAGGAGCTGCGATTGCGTCCGGCGCACCTCTACCAGGCTGGCGTCCAGCTCGTCGGTCCGCTTCGCCAGGAGCCCCACCAGCCGCTGGATGGCGCGCGTCTGGTAGACGTGCTCGCTGGCCTGCCGGACCGCCTCGAGGATGTCGTCCGGCTGCCAGGGCTTCTTCAGGAAGCGGAAGACGCGGGCCCGGTTGATGGCGGAGATCAGGGCCGGGGGGTCGGTGAAGCCGGTGAGCACGATGCCCGCCACGTCCGGTTTGAACTCGCGGATCTTCTCCAGCAACTCCACGCCGGACATCTCCGGCATGCGCTGATCGGTGATCACCACGTCCAGATCGGCGGTGCGCGCGATCTCGAGGGCTTCGATGCCCGCCTGCGCCTCGTGGATGCGATATCCGGATTCCAGGAAATTACGCAGGACCGTGAGATTCGGACGCTCATCGTCGACGATTAGAATCCCGCCGCTGCGGGTCTCCCCAACGCCGTGAAGCGCGATGAGTGAGCGCAGACTCTCGTCTAGCATGCGGCAGCAGCATTCCCTCACCGTGTAGTAAATGCAACTTTTGATTTTGGATCCGAAGAGCTCAGGGCTTGCGCGCCGGCCCCGGGGGCCAGCTTTCAATTCCGTCCCCTCGACGACGCCTCGCGTCAGCGGCGTGACGTTCGATTATCGGGTTCTCCGATTTTCGCAGTGTGAAATTTGTGCGTCGCACTCGCGGCGAATTATGGCTGCGTAATTCCCTTACCGGTCGCGGCGTGCAACGCATCCTCCAGCGCGGCAATGCGCTGGGCCGCCTTGCGCAGCCTGCGACAAAGCTCGCGGGCGATATTCTGATGCAGGAGCAGATACGTCTTCGGGTCCGTCTTGTAGAGCTTGTACAGGTCCATGTTGGTCAATTCGTAAAGGACCGAGTCCTTCTCGGCCGTGCAGGAAAATGGCCGGGGCTCCATTTCGATCAACGTCGTGACGCCGAAGAAATCGCCGGGCCGCATCATCAAAAGGCGCGCCTCGTTCCCGTCGGCGCAATGGCGCTTCATGATCAACGCGCCATCGCGCACGATGTACATGGACTTGCCGTCGTCCCCTTCGGCGAAGAGCATCTCGCCAGCCGCCACCCGCTTCTGCGTCAGCAGTCCGGCGACGATGGCCACCACGTCGGGCAGCAGCCCGCCGAAAAAGGACGTCTTGGCGAGGAAGGCCTGAAGCTCCGCATCGGCCATCTCCGTGAGTGTAGCCCACACCAGCCTACAGAGACCACCGGGTCAGCGATAGGACTCGATGGGCGGGCAGGAGCACATCAGATTCTTGTCGCCGTAGACGTTGTTCAGACGCCCCACGGCCGGCCAGAACTTGCGCTCCCGGACCCAGCGGGTGGGAAAGCCGGCATGTTGCCGCGAGTAGGGGCGGTCCCACTCGTCCGCGGTCAGGACGTCCGCGGTGTGCGGCGCGCCCTTGAGCACGTTGCGGTCGCGCGGCGCCTTGCCGGTCTCCACTTCCCGGATCTCCTCCCGGATCCCGATCATCGCGTCGCAGAACCGGTCCAACTCCGCCTTGGGTTCGCTCTCGGTCGGCTCGATCATCAGCGTGCCGATCACCGGGAACGAGGTGGTGGGCGCGTGGAAGCCGTAGTCCATCAGGCGCTTCGCCACGTCGTCCACCTCGATGCCGGCGTCGCGCTTGACCTTGCGCAAGTCAACGATGCACTCGTGCGCGACGAAGCCGTTGCGGCCCCGGTAGAGGACCGGGAAGTGCGGGTCGATCCGCTTGGCGAGGTAGTTGGCGTTCAGGATGGCGACCTTGGTCGCCTGGGTGAGCCCCGCGCCGCCCATCATCTTGATGTACGCCCACGAGATGAGCAGGATGCTCGCGCTCCCCCAGGGCGCCGCGGAGATGGCGCCGATCGCCTTCTCGCCGCCGGTGCGCACCACCGGGTGCCCGGGGAGGAACGGCATCAGATGGCGGGCGACGCAGATGGGGCCCATTCCGGGTCCGCCGCCGCCGTGCGGGATGCAGAAGGTCTTGTGTAGGTTGAGGTGGCAGACGTCGGGGCCGAAGTCGCCGGGCCGGCAGAGGCCGACCTGCGCGTTCATGTTGGCTCCATCCATGTAGACCTGGCCGCCGTGGCGGTGGACGATCTCGCAGATCTTCCGGATGTCTTCCTCGAACACGCCGTGCGTGGAGGGATACGTGATCATCAGGGCGGCCAGGTTCTTGCCCGACTCGGCCGCCTTGGCCGCAAGATCCTTCACGTCGACGTTGCCGTTCTCGTCGGTCTTCACCACCACGATGCGGTAGTTGACCATCGCCGCGGACGCCGGGTTGGTGCCGTGCGCGGACTGCGGGATCAGGCAGACGTTGCGATGGCCCTCGCCGCGCGAATCGTGGAAGGCCTTGATGACTTGCAGGCCGGCATACTCGCCCTGCGCTCCCGAGTTCGGCTGCAGCGAGACTCCCGGGAAGCCGGTGATCTCCGCCAGCATCGCCTCCAGCTCCTGGAACACCTGGGCGTAGCCCGCCGCCTGGGCGCGGGGCGCGAACGGATGCAGGCGGGAGAACGCCGGCCAGGTGATGGGGATCATCTCCGCCGTCGCGTTCAGCTTCATGGTGCAGGAGCCGAGCGGGATCATGCTGCGGGTCAGCGAGAGGTCGCGCGACTCGAGCAGGCGCATGTAGCGCAGCATCTCAGTCTCGCTGTGGTGGGTGTTGAAGACCGGGTGCGCAAGGTACGCGCTCTGGCGGACCAGCGCGCGCGGGATCCGGCCGTCGTCCCCTTCCAGCTCGGGAACCGGGCGCGCGCCGGCGAACGCGGCCAGCACGTCGCGCACGTCCTCGGGCGTGGTGGTCTCGTCGAGCGAGATGCCGATGGTGCGGTCGTCGATGCGGCGGAGGTTGATCTTGCGCGCCTCGGCGGCGGCGAGGACGCCGCCGATCCGCGCCGGCTCGGTCTGGACCGCGACGGTGTCGAAGAACTCCTCGTGGCGCAGCTTGTACCCCAGCTGTCCCAGGCCACGCGCGAGCAGCGCGGTCAGGCCGTGCACATGCTGCGCGATCGCCTTGAGGCCCTTGGGCCCGTGGTAGACCGCGTACATCCCCGAGATGATCGCCAGGAGCGCCTGCGCCGTGCAGATGTTGCTGGTCGCCTTCTCCCGCCGGATGTGCTGCTCTCGGGTCTGCAGCGCCATGCGCAGCGCGGGTCGGCCCTGCGCGTCCACCGAGACGCCGATGATCCGCCCGGGCATGTGGCGGACGTGCTCGGTCCTGGTCGCGAAGTAGGCGGCGTGGGGGCCGCCGTAGCCGAGCGGCACGCCGAAGCGCTGCGTCGACCCCACCGCGCAATCCGCCCCCAGCTCGCCCGGCGGCGTGAGCAGCGTGAGGCCGAGGATATCGGCGGCCATCACCACCAGCGCGCCGGCGGCGTGCGCCTTCTCGATGAACGGCCGCGGATCGCGGAGCCCTCCGTCGGTGGCGGGATACTGCAGGAGCGCCCCGAAGATCTTCTGCTTCGCGGGATCGAAGGTGGCCGGATCTCCCACCACGATCTGGATCCCGAAGGGCATGGCCCGCGTGCGCACCACGTCGACGGTCTGGGGGTGGCAATCCTGGGCGACGAAGAACGCGTTGGACCCGTTCTGGGCGATGCTGTGGAACATCGTCATCGCCTCGGCCGCGGCGGTCCCTTCGTCGAGGAGCGATGCGTTCGCCACCGGCAGCGCGGTCAGGTCCTCCACCATGGTCTGGAAGTTGAGCAGCGCTTCCAGCCGGCCCTGCGAGATCTCCGGCTGGTACGGAGTATACTGAGTGTACCAGCCGGGGTTCTCCAGGATGTTCCGCTGGATCACCGGCGGGGTGACGGTGTCCGAGTAACCCATCCCGATGTAGCTGCGGAACACCTGGTTCTTCGCCGCGATCGCCTCGACTTCGCGGAGCAGCCCGAACTCCGACCTGCCGGGCGGCACATCGAGCGGATTGTCCATCCGGATCGAGGCGGGAACCGTCCGGTCGATCAGCTCGTCCAGGTTCCGCACCCCGAGCACCGCGAGCATCTCCTCGATGTCCCGGCTGTCCGGTCCGAGGTGGCGGTCGACGAAACGATCGGGATGGCGGGTCGGCTGCATCTTTGCGGGCTCCTGGGAATGGCGGCGCAAGATAACGGCAATCGCCCCTCCGTGCCAGACCGGCGCTTTGTAGTCGGCGCCCTGGATCGCGGATAGAGTCAACGTTCATGAACCTGACCGGCGACCCGGACGGGCTGGCGGCCCTCAAAGCCTTCCAGGAAGGAAACCGGGACTACCTCAAGTTCCTCATCCAGGAAGCGCGCACCGTCTTCGAGCACCAGGTCGACTTCAAGGGCGCGGACGGCGCCCAGTTCCGGCTGCACTTCGACCTGAAGACCGGGGATTTCCGGGTCGAGAAGAAGCCCTAGAGCCTGACCCCTGACATGGATGTCGCGGCCGGCGCCGAGTCCGACCCGCAACCCCGCGAGATATCGTCCGGTCGTCCTTGGCCTGCCCGATGCACCACACAGGGCATGCGCCGAATCGCGCCGATCGCACTGCTCGCGCTCATGGGCTGCAGCTCCGTTTGCCTCCGGAGGGCGTGCGGGCCAGCCGAGACGTTGACCGGCGCGGCCGCCATCGCCGTCAGCATCGCGGTAGACGCCTCGCCGAACTCCTCCGAGGCGTGGTGCGTCCAGGAGGACGCGGACCCTCCGCACACCTGCCCGGCGAGGGTCGGCGAAAGCCCGCGGTAGGCCGGCCGCCCACGGCCACGTCGCCGTCGCCGTCGCCGTCGCCGTCCACGATCACGTCAACGTCAACGTCAACGTCTGTCGTTTGACTGAGCAGCATTGCGGCTAGAGCTGCATGGGTCGGCGCGCGACCCGGTACAGCAAGAGCCCCATCACCGCGAAGCAGATCACGCCCAGGATCTGGTAGCCGCCCCCGCCCAGCGCCCGGGTGAGCGCCTCGGAGGCGTCCAGCGAGTCGACGAACGCGCCGATCTTCTCGCCCCAGTGCAGGAAGGCCACGACGGTCCCGGTGAGCGTCCCGCCCGCGACCAGTCCGGTGGCGAAGAGGCTGCCCGCGCCGACGTCGTCGGCCCCGTGCCCGCCCGAAGACTTCACGCCCGAGCGGCGGTCCACGATGCCCTTGATGGCGCCCCCCACGAAGATCGGCAGCGTGGTCGAGAGCGGGAGATAGGCGCCGACCGCGAAGCTCAGGGGCGAGACGCCGCACAGCTCGATGGTGACGGCGAGGAAGACCCCCACCAGCACGAATTGCCAGTCGAGGTTCTGGGAGAGCAGCCCGCGGATCAGCGTCGCCATCAGCGTGCCCTGGGGCGCGGGGAACGCCTCGGATCCGATCTGGTGCCGGACGAGACCCGTGGCGGCATCGACGGTCGGCTTGTCGAGCACCTGGATGGTGAAGCCGATCACCGCCGCCGCGACCGTGACCCCGATCAAGAGGCCGATCTGCTGGTACCTGGGCGTCGCTCCGACCAGGAAGCCGGTCTTCAGATCCTGCGAGGTGGCGCCTGCGTTGGCCGCCGCGATGCAGACCATCCCGCCCACGCAGAGCGCCATCGGCTGGTAGATGTCCGCGGTCCAGCCCAGCGCCAGGAAGAGCAGGCAGGTGGCCATCAGCGTGGCGATGGTCATTCCCGAGACCGGGTTCGAGCTGGTGCCGATCAGGCCGACGATCCGGGACGCCACGGTGACGAAGAAGAACCCGAACACCACGATCAGCACGCCGAGCAGCAGGCGCCCGCCGAAGGTACCCGGCAGGAACGGGAGCAGCGCCATGATGCCCACCAGCGCGAGGCTGCCCAGCGCCGTCACGGTCAGCGGCAGGTCCTGCTCGGTGCGGCGTGCGCTGGCCGCTCCCGCGCCTCCGCGCAGCGAGGCGATGCTGCCCTTGAAGCTCGACACGATGGTGGGGAGCGTCTTGAGCAGGGTGATGAACCCGCCCGCGGCGACCGCGCCGGCGCCGATCTGGCGCACATAGGCGAAGTAGATGGCCCGGTTGAGCTGCGCGAACGTCTGCGTGGCGGGGTCCCAGCCGTAGGCCCCGGGCCTGGCCAGGTCGGCCAGGTAGCCCAGCTTCACCAACTGCGTCGCGATCGTCGCGGTGGGAACGAGCGACGCGATCAGCGGGATGATCCCCAGCCAGGCCAGGACGCCGCCGGAGACCAGCACGCCGGCGATGCGCGGGCCGATGATGTAGCCGACGCCCATGTACTCCGGCGTGATCGAGGCGTTCACGGTCGCCGCCGGGAAGATCCGGCTGGTCGCGCGGGTGACGTAACCCGGCACCTCGGCGATCACCTTGAGGATCTGCTGCAGCACCGCATAGACGACGGCGAAGCCCAGTCCGACGTACGCGGTGCGCGCCATCTCGCCGCCCTTCTCGCCGGCGATCAGCACCTGCGCGCAGGCGGTCCCCTCGGGATAGGGGAGGTTGCCGTGCTCCTTCACGATCAGCGCGCGCCGCAACGGCACCATCATCAGGACGCCCAGCATTCCGCCCAACAGGGCGAGCGTGAAGATGGTCCAGTAGCTGAAGTAGCCCGCCCCCACGCTCTGCCGGGTCGAGGAATCGACGGCGAGGAAGAGGAAGCCGGGCAGCGTGAACACCACGCCAGCCGCGATGCTCTCGCCCGCGGAGCCGATGGTCTGGACGATGTTGTTCTCGAGGATGGTCGACCCGCCGAGTTTTTTTAGGAGTGAGATGGAGAGCACCGCGATGGGGATCGAGGCGGAGACGGTGAGGCCGGCCTTCAGGGCCAGGTAGACCGTGGAGGCGCCGAAGATCAGTCCGAAGAGCGCGCCGACCGCCACCGCCTTCGGCGTGAATTCCCTCACGCGCGCTTCGTCGGGAACGTAGGGCTTGTGCTCCTCAGCGGGCGCGAGGACTTCGGCCATGGTCGCCTCCAGGGGAGGGCGGTTCAGTACCCGAGACCCGCGCCCGAGGTCAACGCGCCCTCATTCCCAGCGGACCGGTAGCCGGATCTCCGCCCCCGCCGCGTCGTGCCGGACCACCTCCGGGGCGCCGACGAATCCCTTGACGCTGCACAGGTCGTAGATGGTCCGGAGGTTGCCGCGAAGCTGGTCGAAGAGCGAAGGGTGGATCCCCCCGCCCTCGATGCGTGCCAGCACGGTCCCGTCCTTCGCCGCGCCCGGACGGAACTCGAAGCTGAACCCCCTCACCACCATCGAGAAGAAGCGATCGAGGTGGCCGAACATCGACCCCGGCGTCTGGCCGAAGAGCGAGAGCGCCATCCTCATCACCGGGGCGATCAGCGTCCCCGAGAGCGTCCGGCCGGCGGCGTGTCCGAGGTCGGCGACCAGATCGGGCGAGCGCGCGTGGAGCACCCGCTCGATGTCCTCGAGCGGCGCGGCGTCCTGCCAGGCGAAGGGGAAGGGCGGCTTTTCCAGCACGCGGCGCGTGTCGGCGCTGACCTCCCGCTTCACTTGCTCGAGGAGGCCCCGCTCGGTGAGAAAGTCGAGGGTGACGCGATAGACGGTTCCCAGGCACCCGCGCGCATTAGCGGTCATGGTGCGTCCACCAGATCAAAAGCGCGACGGCTGCTGTGACGGTGATCCATGCCGCGATGATGAACCACCGGCGCCGGCTTCCGCCAGTAATCAGCAGTACGGAAGCCGTCCACGTCGGCACCAGGTCCAACCCGGGAACCACCTCCACCGCCAGCGCCGGCAGGAGCACCCAGTGGAACCCGAGGAGCCGGATGAGCAGGGCCGCGAGCACGAGGTCCAGCACGTCATTGAAGGGCGAGGCGAGGCCCTCGCCGAAGAAGGGCGCGAGAAGCAGCTGCACCGCGTCGGCCGCGAGGGCCAAGAGGCGCGCCGCGGTGATCCTACCGGGCGTAGGTGGCGTCGGTGCCCTGGAAGGCCCGGTAGAGCTCGTCGGCTCGATCGATGACCTCCTTCGGCAGCGGCTTCTCCAGCGCGCCGACGGCCGCGTCGAGCTGCTCCACGGACGCCGGCCCGATCAGGATCGAGTCCACGCCGGGGCGGGCCGCGACCCATTGGTAGGCGATCTCCACCGGCGTGCGGCCCGCCTCGGCACCGAGGCGCGCGAACGCTTCCGCCAGATCGAAGAAGCGGTCGGTGAGATAGCGCCGCTGGTACAACGGGTTCCTCTCGAAGCGCGACCCCGGAGGCAGCGGCTCGCCCCGCTTGAGCTTGCCCGCCAGAAGGCCGCCGCCCAGCGGGTTGTAGACGGTGGTGTGCACGCCGTACTTGCGCGCGAAGCGGAAGTGCTCGATCTCGAGCTGCCGGACGAGCAGGTTGTACATCTGCTGCGACACGCGCGGCTTCAACCCGGCTTGCGCCATCTCCAAAATTTGCCAGGAGGCGAAGTTGGAGACGCCGAACGCGCCGGCCTTGCCGCTGGAGATCAGCTTCTCCATCGCGCGCAGCGAGGGTTCCAGCGGGCGGGTGTGGTCAGGCTTGTGGAAGTAGTAGAGCTCGACGCGGTCGGTCCCAAGGCGGCCCAGGCTCTCGTCGAGGGCCGCGGCGATCCGCTCGGGCGCAAGGCCCTCCGGACTGCTCATGCTCACGCCGATCCCGACCTTGGTGGCGATGCGCGCCTGGCCGCGTTTCTTCCCCAGCGCGCGCCCGAGGATCCGCTCGGATTCGCCCTCCACGTAGGCGTTGGCAGTGTCGAAGAAATCCAGGCCGCGCTCCAGGGCGCGCTGCACGATCCGGTGCGATTCGGGCTCGGGCGTCCGCTTGCCGAAGTTCATGGTCCCGACCACCAGCGCCGGCCGGGAAGACTCGTTTCGGGGCTCGAGATACCGGTCCATGCGCGGAAGAATGCCGCACAGTGCGCTAATGTGCGAGACCGGCCCTTGAACCGAGGTCCGTCCTCGCGGTTGTTTTATGTCTGAAATGCAAAAGGTCCTGGTGGTCGACGACGAGCCCGAGCTGGTGCGCCTGATCGGGCAGACGCTGGACGCGGCGGGGTTCGCCTCGGTCGGCGCTGCTTCGGGCGAGCGCGCGCTCGAGCTCGCCAACCAGCAGGAGTTCGACGCTGCCCTGGTGGACAAGAACCTCGGCCGCGGGATCGACGGGGTGGAGGTGCTGCGCCACCTCCGCAGGCGGCAGCCTCGCTGCGCCTGCATCATCATGACCGCCTACCCCTCGATGGGCTCGGCGGTCGAGGCGCTGCGGATCGGCGCCCAGGACTACGTCGAGAAGCCCTCGCCCGAGCTGGACACCATCGCGGACCGCGTGCAGGCCGCCATCCGCGCGGTCCAGCTCCGCGACGAGCGGGACGGGATCCTCCGCAAGCTGGCGACGATCGAGGAGCAGCTCCGGATCAAGGAGCAGCAGATCCGCGATCAGAAGGTGGACCTGGCCATCGCCGACGAGGTGGTGGCGCTGCGCGTGGACGAGAACCGCGAGGCCTGGCGGGCCTCGTCGCGGCAGCGGGATGCGCGGCTGATCGCTTCCGCCGAGGGCTTGCTGTCGCTCGCGCGGGACCTCGGGGGCAACGACAAGCTGGTGAGCGCGATCGAGGCGCACCTCGAGGCGCTGCGGCAGCGCTAGGCGCAATGCCAGTAAGTCAAGCGACAGACGTTGACGCTGTCGTCCTACGTCGCCGTCCACGCTCACGACCACGTCGACGTCGACGCAGACCTGTTCGTCTCGGTGCGCTTGAACATTACGGGGCCAGCGCGCGGTCGAAGTCCTCCATCAGATCTTCCGCCGCCTCCAGCCCGATCGACACGCGCACCAGCCCGTCCGAGATCCCGATCCGGGCCCGCTCCTCCGGCGCCAGCCCGACGTGCGAGCTGGCCGCGGGGCGCGTCACCAGCGTTTCGGGGCCTCCCAGGCTGGGCGCGTGCAGCGGCAGCGAGAGCCTGGAGAACATGCGCTCGGCGGCGTCGGCGCCGCCCTTCGGCTCGAAGCTGAGCATCGCCCCGAAATGCGCGAACAGCTCTCTCGCGCGCGCGTGGTTCGGATGGCTCTGCAGACCGGGATGGTTCACCCGCGCAACGGCCCGGTGCTTCTCCAGGAACTGCGCGACCTGGAGCGCCGTCGCGCACTGCTGCCTGAAGCGCACGCCCAGCGTCTTCAGCCCGCGCTGCAAGAGGAAGCAGGCGTGGGGATCGAGCGATCCGCCCAGGTGGTCGAGCAGGTGCTTCGCCTCGCGGATGCGCGCCGAAGGTCCCATCAGCGCGCCGGCGATCAAGTCGTTGTGGCCGTTCAGGTACTTGGTGGCGCTGTGGGCCACCAGGTCGAAGCCGTGGCGCAGCGGCCGGAACGAAAGCGGGGTGGCGAAGGTGTTGTCGACGATGGAGACCAGCCCGCGCTCGCGGGCGAAGGCGGCGGCGGCGGGCAGGTCGGCGATCCGCACCAGCGGGTTGGTCATCGACTCCAGGTAGAAGACGCGGGTCCGCGGCGAGAGCGCCTTGCGCCAGGCAGCGGGATCGTCGCCGGGGACGAAGCGGACCTCGATGCCCAGGCGGGGCAGATCGCGGGTCATGAGATCGTGCGTGCCGCCGTAGAGGCCTTCCTGCGCGAGCACCTCGTCGCCGGCGCGGAGGTTCGAGAGCAGCGCCGCGCTGATCGCGGCCATTCCGCTGGCGGTGGCCAGCGCCGCTTCGGCGCCCTCCAACGCCGCCAGCTTTCCGTGCAAGGCGTCGTGGCTCGGCGTATTGGAGAGCCGGGCGTAGCGGATGTCGTGGTACCCGCGGGCCTCCGTTTCCTCGAACGTGCTGGACTGGAAGATCGGCATCGTCACCGCGCCGCCCGCGCGCGGGCGCGGCTCTCCGGCGTGGACCAGCAAGGTATCCAGGCGCATGCAAGCGAGTCTCGCGCCGGCCCGCAAAGCGGAACAGATGCAGTCGTATGCAAGTGTGACCGGCACAGTTGCGACGCCTTGCCGGCTGTGCCGGTTCCGGCCAGACTGCTCCGCATGCAAACGATCCGGCTGTACGAGCGCGTCAGCGGCAAGCTGGAGGAGGCCATGCGCGTGGGCGCGCTGCGTCCCGGGGATCGCCTGCCTTCCGTGCGCCGCCTCTCGGAGCGCGAGCGCGTGAGCGTCTCCACCGTGCTGCAGGCCTACCTGACGCTGGAGGCGCGCGGGCTGATCGAGGCCCGCCCGCAGTCGGGGCACTACGTCCGCTGGCAGCGGCCGCTGCCGCCGGAGCCTCCTCCGACGCGCCCCGCGCCGGGAGCGACGCCGGTGACGGTGAGCGCGCTGGTGGCCCGGGTGGTGGAGAGCGCGCGCGATCCCGATCTGGTGCCGCTCGGCTGCAGCCAGCCCGACCCCGCGCTGTTTCCCTGGGGCCGGCTGGGCCGGATCGCGGCCGGGATCTTGCGGGACGGCGGCGGGTTCACCTACGAGCTTCCGCCCGGAGCGCGGTCGCTGCGGCGGCAGCTCGCGCGGCGGTCGCTGGACTGGGGCTGCGCGCTCTCGCCGGACGACTTCGTGATCACCTGCGGCGCGATGGAAGCGGTGCAGCTCTCGCTCCTGGCGGTGGCACGGCAGGGCGACGCCGTGGCCATCGAATCGCCCGCGTACTTCGGGTCGCTGCAGCTGATCGAGGCGCTGGGTCTCAAGGCGGTGGAGATCCCCAGCAGCCCGCGGGAAGGCATGGACCTGGACGCGCTGGAGCGCGTGCTCAAGGCCCGGCGGATCGCGGCGGTGCTGGCGGTGACCAACTTCTCCAACCCGCTCGGCTGCGTGATGCCCGACGCGAACAAGGAGCGGCTGGTGGAGATGCTGGCCGCGCAGGAGGTGCCGCTGATCGAGGACGACCTCTACGGCGACCTCTACTACGGCGACACGCGCCCGCGCGCCGCCAAATCCTTCGACCGGCGCGGTCTGGTCCTCCACTGCGGCAGCTTCTCCAAGACGCTGGCGCCAGGGTGGCGCGTGGGCTGGGTGGCGCCGGGGCGGCTTCGCGAGCGGGTCTCCCTGCTCAAGTTCGCCCAGAGCGTGGCCACGGCCTCGCTGCAGCAGCTCGCGCTCGCCGAGTTTCTCGCCGGCGGTCATTACGAACGGCACCTGCGCTCGTTGCGAAAGGCGGTCGCGGCCACGGCCCGCAGCGTCGGCGACGCGGTCTCGGCGCATTTTCCCGCCGGGACCCGGGCGACGCGCCCGGAGGGAGGCGGCGTGCTCTGGGTGGAGCTGCCGGACGGGATCTCCGCGCTCGAGCTTCACGATCGCGCGTTGGAGGCGAAGATCGCGATCGCTCCGGGACCGATCTTCTCGGCGCGGCAGCGCTACGAGAGCTGCATCCGTCTCAGCTGCGGCGTGCTCTGGTCGACCCGGCTCGAGGCGGCGATCGCGACGCTCGGCCGCCTCGCAGGGCAGGTCTAGGCCGGGGCTTCCTCTCTTCGTCCCCGGCCCGGCAGCCGCCCGCCGCCACGCGGGTGGGGCATGCCTCCCCCCGCATCCACGAGGATTGTCTGTTTGCACGAGCGGGCAAACCGTTTCCCGGACACCACCTCCGGGAGAACCCCATGGCCAGAATCCTCGCGTTCGCGCTGGCAGGCCTCGCATTGCCGGCCCTGGCGCAGTCGACAACGACTACCACCACGCAGCAACAGCAGCCGCAGCAACAGCCTCCGCCGCCGCCACCGTCCTCCACCACGACGGTGACGACTCAACAGCAGCCGCAGCCGGCGCCGGCGCCGTCCACGCAGGTGGTGGTGAATCCCCAGGACCCCGGGTACGTGCCGCCGCCGACCACGACCGTGGTTCGCAACGGTGACGAGGCCGGCGTGTCCACGGCCCCGAGCGGGCGCTCCACGGCCGCCATCATCGCGACCGACGCGCTCTTCGGCGGGATTGCCGGAGCGCTGGTAGGCGGCGGGATCGCGCTGATCGACAACGGCAACAACTGGGAGCGCAAGCTGATGATCGGCGGAGGGGTCGGGATCCTGGTCGGCGCCGGCTACGGCGTCTACGAGGCGGTGACGTATACGCCGCCGAGGCGCTCGGTCGCCGATGCCGATCCGGGCACGTCCAACGTGCACCGGTTCGCGCTGAACGCGGCGTCGGGCCACTTCTAGGGAACCGGTGCCGCGCGCAATTCCTCCGGCGTGAGCCGGGGGACGCCGACGTGCTCGACGGCGCGCGCGCCACAAAAGGCGCCGAGGCGCGCGGCTCTCTCGATGGAGAGGCCGCGCGCGAGTCCGGCGGCCAGCCCCGCGGCGAAGCAGTCGCCCGCGCCCGTGGGATCCTTCTCGCGCGCCGGGAACGCCTCGACGCGGATCCGCGCGCCGGCTCGGAGGATGGTGCAGCCGGCCGGTCCGTCCGTGACCACGACGTCGATCTTCCGGCGGAGGGCTGGCAGGTCCAGCACCTCCGCCTCCTTGCGGCTGGCCTTGAGGATGTCGAGGCGCTGCAGCATTTCCAGCGGGGGCGCCCGGAGCAGCACCTGCCCGTCCGGGGAGATCTCCCGCAGCACCGACTGCGCATCCGCGATCAGGACGCGGCAGATGCGGCGCATCCGATCGAGCGTGCGCGGCGGCACCTCGCCGGCGATGCCGCAGGCCAGGCCCACGTCGAAGGTGCCGCTCAAATCGTCAGGCTCGATCGCGGGCGCCACGGCCTCGACGCGCTCCCGCCGCTCGGGTCCGCGGTAGTCGTCGACGAACGCGGTGGTCCGTCCCGGAACCAGGCGCGGAGGATGCGAGACGAGCGCGCCGTGGAGGAAATCGGCGCCCACCTTGGCCACCACCTCGTGGGGCTCGCCCAGGGCCTCGAGGATCGCCGATGCGTACGCCGCGGAGCCGCCCAGCGTATGATGCGTGGAGGCGTTGCCGAGCACGGTGTCGTGGCAATAGTGTCCGGCGACGAGGATCGACACGGGGCGCTTCTCGCACTCCGGGGGCTGGCGTGCAAACCCTTCCCGAGCTGGAGGTGCTCTTCGACGCCGCGCGCGCCGGAGTGCAGATCGGGTTGCCCGCGGCGCTGCAGCGGGCTCACGGGGGCGATCTGTGGCTCGCGCGCGAGTGCGTGATCAGCAACTTCGTCGAGTCGGTCGACGGCGTGGTGGCGTTCCCGGAGGCCGGCCGCGAGTCCGGCGCGATCGTGAGCGGCGGCTCGGAGGCCGATCGCCTCCTGATGGGCCTGCTCCGCGGCTGCGCGGACGCCGTGCTGATCGGCGCGGGTACGCTGCGCGCCGCCCCGAAGGATCTCTGGTTCCCCGAGGCGATCTACCCGGCGGCGGCACCGCTCTACGCGGAGCTGCGACGCGCTCTCCGCATCGCGGAGCGGCCCGTCCTCTACGTGGTGAGCGGGTCGGGGCAAGTCGATCGGAGCCATCCCGCGCTGCGCGCCGGCGGCGCGCTGATCGAAGGCAAGCTGACCCCGCAGGAGATCCTGGCCAGGGTGCGCGCGGGTGGCCACCAAAGGATTCTCTGCGAGGGTGGCCCGGGATTGTTCGCCGAAATGCTAGCGGCCCGGCTGATCGATGATCTGTTCATCACCATAGCGCCGCGGCTCTTCGGCCGCTGGGCGGGCGATGGCCGCAAGTCGCTCACCGACAAGCGGGACCTGGGCGGCATTCCGCTGGAGCTGCTCTCGGCGCGCCGCAACGGCGCGCACCTGTTCCTGCGCTACCGGTGCGGGTGACGGTGGTGCGCGTCGGACACGTGCGGGTGGGCGTGCGTCACCGGCTCGTGCCGGTGCGGATGCGCATGGGGCTCCGCCACCTCTCCCGCATGCGCGTGCCGGTGGTGCTCGTCGTGGACATGGACGTGGTCGTGTTCGAGCGCTTCGTGCGTGTGCGGATGCGCGTGGCGCGCCCGCAGGATGACGGCCACTCCCGCGGCCATCAGCGCCGCGGCCAGCAGATCCCGCGGCGCGGGCCGATCGCCGAGCAGGAAGGCCGAAGCCACCGCCCCCGCGAACGGCGCCGCCGCGAACAGCGCCGCCTGCCGGGCCGCGCCCAGGACACGCTGCGCGCGCAGGTAGAAGAGCAGGCTGGCTCCATAGCTCACCGACCCGACCGCGAGCGCTGCGGCGGAGGTGCTCGCGGATGGCAGGCTGGTCCCGGTCGCCACCGCCAGGACCAGGTTGGCGCCTCCGGCGCAGAGAGCCTTGATGCGAAGCACCTGGACCGGATCCTTGAGCGCGAGCCGGGCGGAGAGATTGTTGTCCAGCGCCCAGCAGAAGCAGGCGAGCGCGATCGCCGCCGCTCCCGAAGCGGAGCCCGACCAATCCCCGCGCGCGCCGAGCAGCGCCGCGCCGGTGACCACCACCGCCGCCCCCAACCCTTCGCGGGCGGTCAGGTGCTCGCGGAAGGCGCTCACCGCGAGCGCGATGGTGAAGGCCGACTCAAGATTGAGCAGCAGGGACCCGGCGAGGCCGCTCAGGCGCGAGAGGCCCCAGAGCATCAGCACCGGCGCCACGCCGGCGCCGGCGAGCACGGATCCGAGCAGCCAGGGCGCGTCGGCGCGGGTGAGCGGCGCCTCGGACCGGTTTCTGGGCGCGAGCAGGAACGCGACTCCGGCGCCCAGGTAGAGCAGCGCGGCCAGCGCGAGCGGCTGCGCGCGAGGCAGTAGCAACTTGGACACCGGCGCTCCCAGCCCGAAGAGCAGGGCGGAGGCGAGCCCGAAGAGAGGGCCGCGCAGCCGATGCCCGGATTCCACGGCGGCAGCTTACGCCGACAGGGCCTGCTCCAGATCCGCGATCACGTCCTGCGCGTCCTCCAGGCCGACCGAGAGCCGCACCAGGTCGTCGGTGATCCCGATCGCCTCGCGCTCCTCCGGCGTGAGCTCGAAGTAGGACATGTAGGAAGGCTGCTCGATCAGCGTCTCGGTGGCTCCCAGCGAGGGCGCGATGGTGGCGAGCTTGCACGCGTCGATCACCCGCGAGGTGGCGCGCGCGTCGCCGCGGACCCGGAAGCTCACCACGCCGCCGAATCCGCGCATCTGCCGGGCTGCGATCGCGTGGTCCGGATGGCTGGGCAGCCCGGGGTAGAAGACGCGCTGGACGCGCGGGTGCTGCTCGAGCCACTTCGCGACGGCCAGCGCGGTCTCGTTCTGCCGCTGGATGCGCAAGGGCAGCGTCTTCACGCCGCGGATGAGCAGGAAGGCGCTCAACGGATCGAGCACTCCGCCCAGCACGCCGCGCAGATCCTTGATCGCCTGCACCAGCCCAGTGCGCCCGCAGACGGCGCCGGCGAGCAGATCGTTGTGGCCGCCGAGGTACTTGGTGCAGGAGTGGACCACCAGGTCGGCGCCGAGCGCGAGGGGGCGCTGGTTCACGGGCGTGGCGAACGTGCCGTCGATGATCAGGTTCGAGCCCGGACAGGCGTCGCGCGCGCGCGCGAAGATCGAGAGATCGGCGACCCGCAGATAGGGGTTGGTGGGCGACTCGGCCAGGATCACCTTGGTGCGCCCGGGGCGAAGCGCGTCGCGCAGGGCCGCCTCGTCCCCCGGCTGCACCAGCGTGGAGTCCACGCCCAGGCGCGAGAGGAAGCGGGTGACGAACTGGCGGGTGCGCCGGTAGCAGTCGCTGGTCAGGACGACGTGGTCGCCGGCCTTCAAGAGCTCGAGCAGCGCCGTGGTGGCGGCCGCCATTCCGCTGGAGAAGAGGGCGGCATCGTCCGAGCCCTCCAGCGCGGCCAGCTTCCGCTCGGCCGCGCGGACGGTAGGATTGCCGTAGCGGCCATACTCCTCGCGCTCGATGTCGCCGGTGAAGTACTTCTCGATCTCGGCGGTGTCCGCGAACGCGTAGGTGGCGGAGAAGACGATCGGGGTGGTGACGGAGTCGAACGCCTTCCGGCGCGGCTCGCCGCCGTGCACGGCCAGCGTCGACCGGTTCTGCTCGGGGGATCGGGTGTTGGCCACGCGGGCAACCTTTCCACCCACCGCGATGGCTGAAAAAAAAGCCCAGCCGCTTAGAGTGAGATTTGTTAGGCGCGTCACTCAAGGTGGGCGAAAGTCCGCGCCGTCCGGGGCCTCCGGACAGGGGGCAACCTAGCGGGACCCGGCGCAGCTGTCAAAGCGGCTTTGGCGCCATCAGCACCAGCACCGCCGCGCGCGCTCCTGACCGGTTCTCGATCCCGTGCTCGCTGCCCGCCGGGGCCAGCACCGCCTGGCCTTCGCTCAGCTCCTGCTCCTCGCTGCCGATGCGCGCGTGCACGGCGCCCTCCAGCACCGCGTAGACCTTGTCGCTCCCGGCGTGCGCGTGCGCTTTCTGCGCCTGCCCCGGCTCCAGGCAGTAGACGTCGAGGAAGAACCGATCGGTCTCGAACAGGTTCAGCTTCTGCAGCCTGGCCGGGTCGAACCGGCGCTGGGCGAGGCTGGCCACCTTCATGGCCGCGGCTCCAGCGGGGCGATGCCCGCGGCGTGGAAGAGCGCCATGTCCTGCTCGTACTCGGGATTGCCGGTGGTGAGCAGCTTCTCGCCGAAGAAGAGGCTGTTCGCGCCGGCCATCATGCAGAGAAGCTGCGCTTCCTCCGTCATCTGCTGCCTCCCGGCGGAGAGACGCACCATCGCCCGCGGCATGAGGATGCGCGCGGTCGCGATCATCCGGACCATCTCGATGGTCCCCACCGGCGGCATCTCCGCGAGCGGCGTGCCACGGACGCGGACCAGCATGTTGATGGGCACCGACTCCGGATGGGGATCCTGGGTGGCGAGAGCTCGCAGCATCTCGCAGCGGTCGTCCACGGTCTCGCCCATGCCGATGATTCCGCCGCAGCAGACGGTGATCCCCGCCTGGCGGACATGCTCGAGCGTCCGCAGCCGATCGTCGTAGACGCGGGTGGTGATGATGTCGCCGTACTTCGCGCGGCTGGTGTCGAGGTTGTGGTTGTAGGCGTCGAGCCCCGCCTCCTTGAGGCGGCGCGCCTGTTCCGCGGTCAGCATGCCCAGGGTGCAGCACGCTTCAATCCCCAGCTCCTTCACGCCCCGCACCATCTCCAGCACGCGATCGAACTGGGGACCGTCCTTCACCTCGCGCCAGGCCGCGCCCATGCAGAAGCGGGTGGCGCCGGCGGCCCGGGCCTTGCGCGCGGCGGCCAGGACGTCGGCCGTCTCCATCAACGGTTCGGCGTCCACGCCGGTCTGGTAGCGCGCCGCCTGCGGGCAGTACGCGCAGTCCTCGGGACAGCCGCCGGTCTTCACCGAGAGCAGCGAGCAGAGCTGCACCTTGTTGTCGCCGAAGAGCGAGCGGTGCACGCCCTGCGCCCGGTAGACCAGGTCGAGCAGCGGCAGATCGTGGACCGCGCGGATCTCCGCGAGCGTCCAATCGTGGCGGATCATGCCCCGCTCGATATCACGCGACGGCGTCTTCGACCACGCGGTTGCGTCCCGCCTGCTTCGCTTCGTAGAGCGCGGCGTCGGCGCGCTTGAAGAGGTCCTCGGGGTGGCGGGTCTCCTCGTCCATGGCCGCGACCCCGACGCTGACCGTGATCTTCACCGCCCCGGCGTCGGTCTCGATCGGATCCTCGGCCACTTTGCGGCGGATGCGCTCGGCCAGCACGGTGGCCGCGTTCTGCTGGGTGGTCCCGGGCAGGAGGATGGCGAACTCCTCGCCGCCATAGCGCCCGAGGACGTCGCCGGAGCGCAGCGCCGACTTGCAGCGCTCCGCCAGCGTGCGCAGCACCTGGTCGCCCACATGGTGGCCGTGGCGGTCGTTGACCCGCTTGAAATGGTCCACGTCCAGCATCATCGCCGTGAGTGGATGACCCAGCCGGCGGGCGTTGTCGTACTGGATCTGCGCCATCTGCATGAAGTGGCGGCGGTTGAACGTGCCCGTGAGCCCGTCCAGCGTGGCCAGCCGCTGCACCTCGTCGAAGAGGCGCGCGTTCTCCACCGCCATGGCGGCGGGCTGGGTGAGTGAGAGCGCCAGCCGGACCTCGGCGTCCGAGTACGGCCGCTGGGTCTCCAGGCAGACCACGCCGATGGCCGCTCCGCGCTGGATGAGCGGCAGCGCCATCATCTGGCCGCCGTCGTTCAGCGCCGGCTGCTGCGTGTTCAGGGCCTTCACCACGTGGGCGGCGCCCGGGACTAGCCGCTGCGCCTCTTCTTTGCTGCGCGAGCCACGGGTGGTGACCAGCATGTTCATGCCGTCGCGGGTCTTGATCAGCGCCGCGGCTTCCTCGAACCGCACGGCGCGCGCGAGGCTGTCCACCAGCCGATCCAGGACGCCCTTCAGCTCCAGCGTCTCGGAGAGCGCGAGGGTGAGCTTGAGCCCTTCGCGCTCGCGCAGTCCGCGAGTCATGGTGTTGAACGCGTCCGCCAGCTCGCCCAGCTCGTCGTTGCGCCGGACGCTCACGTGCGTCTCCAGCGCGCCCCCCGTCAGCGCCACCGCCGCGTCGCAGAGCTTGCGGATCGGGGCTGTCACGGTCCGGACCGAGGTGAAGCCGAGGATGACGGCCACCAGGAGGCCAAGGGCGAGCCAGAGGTACGCGTCGCGCGCGAGATGGCGCAGCGGGCGCAGGGCCTCGTCGGCCGACTCCTGCACCACCGCCTTCCAGCCGAGCAGCGGCACCGGCGCGTTGGCTCCCAGCCACTCGTCGCTCTGGACGCCGCGAACCAGCGGGTGATCGCGCAGGCTCGTCTGCTTCATCATGAAGTCCCGGTCGGGATGGACGATGACGCGACCCTCGCCGTCCACCAGGAAGGCGGCGCCCGATTCGCCGGGCCGGAAGCGGGCGAAGCTCTCGGCCACGCGCCGGAGCGAGACCTCCACCGCCACCACCCATCGCGCCTTCTCCGGTCCGGGAATCGCCACGGCGAGGACCACGCGGGGAACGGGCGCGCCCTGCGCATCCGGCAGCACGTACACGGGCCCGATGGCGAGGCCGGCCTGGAAGGCCCCCTGCAGGGGCACCTTGTGGGCGTACATGGCCAGCGCGTCGTCGTCCACCGGCTCGTGCTCGGAGGCGAGCGCGCCCTGCAGGCGCGGGAAGCGGATGATGTTCCCGACCGCGTCCGCGCTGGCGTCGAAGAGGCCGACGATGTCGGCGCCGCGCGTCTCCTTGTAGATGAGCAGGAGCGCCGCGTCGCGGGCCTCGGGATCGAGCTCGCTCAGGCGCAATGTCGAGGTCGCGAGCGAGAGCGCATCGAGCTTGTCCACCAGGGTCCGATGCACCTCGGCGGCCAGGGCGCGAGCGTCCTGCAGGTAGATCTCGTCGAGCTGGCTCCGCAGCGCCTCGCGGCCGCGCGGCAGCGTGAAGGCGGTGGCGAGCAGCAACGGGAAGCAGGTGGTCGCGGCGAGGAGGAGCGACAACTTGACCGGTAGGCGCATCAGGCCCCTTGGCAAAGGGTTGACGGCCCCCCCGGGCCGGACGAATGGATGCTAGCATGGTCGCTTTCTCGTAAGAAATTCAGGGATGTACGAGCCTGTGTGCAGCGTGGGCAAGGGCGTCGTCGACCTTCTCCGGCGCGCCGCTGCCCTGCGCGAAGTCGGGTCCGCCACCCCCTTTTCCACCCAGGATTTCCAGGGCCTCCTTGAGGAGCGTGCCCATCGGCGGACCGGCAGCCCCCTTCGGGCGGGCGAAGACCAGGTGCGCCCGCCCGTCCTCGACAGCGGCGAGGAGCGCCGTGCCGCCGCTGCCGGAGATTGCCTGCGCCACCGCGCGCGCGAACGCGGCTCCCCTGCCCAGCTTCGCCACCACCGGATTGGCCTGGCCTTTGAGGCGCGCGGCCTCGATCTGCGCCAACTCCTCCAGCAGCGCGTCGGCGGCCTTGCGGCGCGCCTGCGCTTCCGCCGCCACCCGCGACGCCGCCTGGGCCACGTCGGCGGGCGCGGTCTTCAGCGCATCGGCGGCGCCCGCCAGCACGTCGGTCGCTTCGTGCAGCAAGCGGACCGCGCGCGCGCCGCATGCGAACTCGACCCGCGATTTTCCTTCGCCCCACTTCTGCGCCTTGAGCACCGCGACGCAGCCGACCTCGCCGGTGCGCGCCGGATGCGTCCCGCCGCACGGCGAGGCGTCGACGCCTTCGACCAGCACGACCCGATCTCCCTTCACCGGCTCCTTGCGCAGCGGCAGCCTCGCGCGCTCCTCGCCGCTGAAGTCGCGGGCCACCACGGGTAGGTCGCGCCAGATGCTGTCGTTCGCCAGGGCCTCGGCCTGCGGGAGGTCCAGCTTCCCGAGGGGCGCGTCGAGGTCGATGGTGCAGGTCCGCTCTCCCAGATGGAACGAGACGGTGGGGGCTCCGAGCTTGTCGAACGCCGCGGAGAGCAGGTGCTGGCCGTGGTGCTGCTGCATGTGGTCGAAGCGGCGGCGCCAGTCGATCTGCGCGTCGATCTCGCCGGGCTGCACGGGCTTTTCCAGCAGATGAAGGATCGCGCCGTCGCGCTCCTGCGTGTCGAGTACGCCGGTGCCGCCGAGCGTGCCGCGGTCGCCGGGCTGCCCGCCGCCCTCCGGGTAGAAGGCGGTGCGGTCGAGGATCGCGGCGGGGCGGCCGTCCAGCTCTCGGACCTCGAGCACACGGGCGCGGAACGATCGGAGATAAGGGTCCTGGAGGTAGAGGCGCTCGGTCATGGGGCGCGGAAGGTAGCGCATTCCAGGACCGGGCGTTGCGCGCGCAGCCAGCGTACCCACCAGGAACGCCGCCCCGAGGCGAAACGTCGGCGTATTCCGAGGCATTGTTTTTTTCTTGGCACCTGGGCCGGTGCGGGGTTCATCCCGCACGGGACCCGCAGTACCGATTCGGTTGATTACCCGCAATCCGCAGGGCCCTGGAGGTCGAGAGGGGAAAACCAATGCGACTCTGGCTTCCTATCGGCGCTATTGCGCTGTCCGCGCTCGCCTCGTGCTCTGGGTCGAACGGGGTGGAAGGCCCGCAGGGCTCGCAAGGTCCGCGGGGGGAAACAGGCCTTCCGGGGCCGGCTGGGCTGCAGGGCGCATCCGGATCCCAGGGGGCATCCGGACCCCAGGGCGTTCAGGGTCCCGCTGGAGATGTCGGGCCCGCTGGACCGATGGGCGCGCAGGGCGTTGCTGGCCCGATGGGCCCGGTCGGTCCGATGGGTCTCACCGGCCCACCGGGGCCGATTGGTTTGTCGGGACCCAAGGGAGACCTGGGCCCGATAGGCCCCGCCGGTCCAACCGGGCCCACGGGTTTCACGGGTCCGGTCGGACCGCGCGGCGCGCCCGGCGATCAGGGGCTTGTGGGTCCCCCGGGCCAGCTCTTCGCGCCCCCCGAGTTCGCCGATGCGGGAATGCTGCTGGTCGCGGGCTCGGTGGCCACCGCCTCGACCGACGGCACGCGCATGGTCGCTGGCGGCTCGCGCGCCTGCGGACCGGCTTGCGGCGTGGCCGAGGGACCGTTCGTGCTCACCGACGCGCGCGCTCTGACGGCCACCACCTCGCCATACTCGATCTGGTTCTACACGGTGCCGGCGGGCGCCGACTGCACCGTGAGCTGCAGCTTCAGCGGCGTGTTCTCGGCCACCGTGGACGTGGAGACCTTGATCGGCCTGACGACTGCGCGTAGCAACTCCGACCCGGGCCTGCCCAATCAGATGAGCGGCGCCCGCTATTTCATCCCTGCCGGGCGGCGCCTTTGCGTCTGCCAGTCCTCGGGAAGCGTGAATGCCTCCTGGGCGGGGTTCGTGCCGTATCAGTGAAGCCCGAGATCTCCTCCGCGTAGCGCAGCAAGCAGACCGACGCCGACGAGGCCAGCTTCCTGCCGCGCTCAGCCAGGCGCCCGGGTCGTGGGTCAGACGTCACAGATTCCCGATCGTGGATTTGAGAGCCGCTCTTCGAACCTGCCAAAGCATGAGAGCCCAGAGAATGGAGAAGAAAAGCAGTCCGGCGACGATGAGATGGAGAGTCTCCTGGTCGTCCTCGCTCAGTCCGGCTTCGAGTACCGATTCCGATGGATCCTTTGGGTTGTAGTGGATGTCCACCTGCCGACCGACTGGAAACGGGCTGATTCTTTTCCTTGCAGCGGGTTCCGTCCCCCACTTTGAAACATAGCTGAAGCGAAGGGTGGAGCCTGCATGCTCGGAACCAAGGACCGTGTACCGGTACTCAACGTCCGGTGCGTAGGCCTTCAGGCTCTTGAGATGTCCTTGGCTGATCTTCGATCGCGTGACGACTCCTGCGGCAGTCGGCCAACGCGCGCTCTCATCAAAGTGGACGTAGTCAAGCCCGCAGCTGATGAGGGCACCAACGCAGACAACGACGATCCCGCCGATGACGAGTTGCGCGACGACATACCGCGGCGGCACGGCCCGGCGAAGACGATCCATAGCTGCTCTATACAAGCGATCCGCGATCGGAATAACCGGGGCTAACCTGGTTCTCGTGTTCCGGGCAGGCACAGTTGTCTGCGCGCTCTGTCATTGCCGCGGCTCCGGCGCGAGGCCGGACCGAGGACATCGCGCCCGCCGTAGCCCGGTGAGGCGTCGCGCTCCGATGCCAGGAAATCGTCGAGCATGGGACCCGTCGCAGTGCCTTCGAGGATACGGGCCTGTTCGTCGAGGCGGCGGATGGCGTCGAGTTTCTCGGTCTGTCCGAGCCTCGCGGCGCTCACCGCCTTTTTGAGCACCGCGATCGTGCGGTCGTAGACTCGCAGGGGGACGGGGAAAGGGTGCCCGTCCTTGCCGCCGTGCGCGAGCGAGAAGCGCGCAGGATCGTTGAACCGGCAGGGTGCGCCGTGCAGCACCTCGGCGACGGCGGCCAGCGCCTCGACGGTGCGGGCGCCGACCCCGGGCTGCAGCAGCAGCTCGGGGAAGTCACGCGGACCAGCCTCGCGCGCCGCGGCCAACGTGCCGTGCAGCCGGCGCAAGAAGACGTCGCTGCGGCGCACATCGTGGTGCGCGGGCATCTGCAGCCGGGGCAGCTCGTCGAGCACCCGCTCCGGCTCCCGCGCCAGCTCGAGGGCGGCGTCGCGCGAGGCGGCCGCCCGGCGGTCGGTGAGGTTCACGATCGCGCCGCCCGGCCGCCCCTCGATGGCGGCGTGCGGCTCCTCCACGAAGCTCCGCACGCCTTCCGAGAGCCAGTGATAGCGGCGGGCCTGGCGTCGGCCAGTGTTCATCCCTTGTTGCACCACGGTCCACGCGCCGTCGTTCGCCACCACGAAGCCGTGCAGATACAGGTTGAAGCCGTCCTGCACGAGCGCGCTGTCCACCTTCGCGACCAGCCGGCTGGTGCGGGCCAGCGCGGCGCCGTCCACGCCGGTGCGCTCGCCGAATTCCACCAGCTCGGACGGCGTCCTGCGCGAGTGCCGCCCGCGGCCGCCACAGACGGTGAGACCCAGCTCGCGCTCGCGCCCTGAAAGGCCGCGCTTGAGGGCGCCGAGGACGCTGGTGGTGATCCCGCTCGAGTGCCAGTCCATGCCCATCACGCACCCGAGGGCCTGGAACCAGAAGGGATGGGCGAGCCGCCGGAGCACGCCGTGAGGCCCTTCCTCCAGCACCAGGGCCTCGACCATCACGGCGCCAAGCCGGGCCATCCGCGAAGCCAGCCACGGCGGCACGCGCCCGCCGTGGAGCGGAAGATCAGCGCTGCCCGTCCGACCCATACGGGCGTTCAGTATACCCCTACCCTCTGGAACCGGCGAGCGCGACCCAATCGGATCAACGACTTCCGCTCGGGCTGCCCGATGGGGTCGGGGCAGATGCTCCGCAGCTTGCAGGAGGCGCATTCTGCGCCGCTCCAGACCGCGTCGAAGAGGGCCTGGATGCGGTCCACCGTCTCGAAGTCCTCGGTGCAGAGTCCCAGCTCGAAATTGCGCTTGCCCTCGCCCTTCGCCCCGAGCCCCGCGCCAGTGAGATTCGCGCTGCCGAAGTAGGCCCACGCGCCGTCGACCACTACGGCCTTGAAGTGGACCCGGGGACAGATCTTCAGCTCGAGCCCTCCCGCGGTCAGCCGGCGCCGCTTCTCGAACGACGCGCGGAAGGGACGCGAAGGCAGTTCCGCGTGCAGCAGGCGCAGCGCGACGCCGCGGCCCGCCAGCTCCGAGAACAGCCCCAGCACCGAGCCGAACTTCCCCTCCCGCTCCACCTGCATGTCCTTCACGTTGGCGGTGGCGATCCGCACCGACTCGCGCGCGTGCGCGAGCTTCTCGAGGATCACCTCGCGGTAGAGCTCGCTGCCCTGGAGCAGCGACGCCTCGATGGCGCGCATGGCGCACCAATGCCACGCCGGCGGGCCGCGGCAACTTTATTGTGTGCAGCCGGAGGCGGTCAGGATGCCGTACTTCGGCCATCCCGTGCTCGCGTTGCTCGCGTTGCCCGTGTTGCGGGCGTCGCGCCGCAGCGAGGGCCAGGGCGTGTCCGCCATGCCGCGATCGTCGCTGATGAAGGCGGAGACGGTGGCGCCGTGGGCGACGAAGACGCGGCCCTGGCAGTCCATCGTCACCTGGCGCAGCACGGCAGTCGGGGCGGAGAACGTCCAGGAGAGCAGGTTGCCCTCGTAGGCGTTGAAGCTGGAGGCGCTCACCGGGATGTAGACGTGTCCGTCCGAGCCCTGGAGGGGAGTCCTGCCGCCGGAGAGGGTGACGAAAAGCGTCGAGGTGCCGGTACTGGCACTGAAGCTCGACACGGTAGTGCTCGAGCTCGTGTAAAGCCTGCCGTCGATCCCGAACGTCGGCTCGCCGGCGCTCGGGCCGGTGGTGACTCCGCTCGTCCAAAGCGGCGCTGTCCCCGGAGTGAAGGAGGGCGAGATCTTGATCAAGGCGTTGCTAGCGATCGACGGTCGCGCCGCATAGAGGTTGGTCCCGTCGGTGATCAGCCCGAAGTAGGGGGTTCCGCCGTTCGTGTTCGAGGTGGTCGGTGTGCCGAGGGCCCCGGTCGCGGAGATGGAATGCTGGGTCAGGTGCGTGGTGGTGCCCGTGGAATTCTGGGTCGCGAAAAACACATTGCCGTTCAGGATCAGTGGGGCCGCGAAGAAATCGCGGTTGTCGCTCGCGACTGCACTCAAACTCTGTTCCGTCGCCAGCCAGAGGTTGGAATTGCCGCCGTCCACTCCGTCCGGCACCACCACCGCGTCCCCCTGGCCGCTGCCGACCGTCACCTGCGTCACGGCCGGGCCTACGGCGAACAGGAACGAGGTCGTCTGGGTATCCCAGGCGGTGCCCCCGTCCGGGTTGAACGCGTAGAAATCGCCGATCTCCGCGCCTACGTAGATCCGCGCGCTGCTCGCATCGCCCGCGCCGATCGCGGGGGTTCCAAAGACTCCGTCGGAAGAAAAGGTGAGGTCGAGGGTCCGTCCCCAGTGCTTCGACGGCTGATCCGGCGCCAGCGAATAGACGGTGTCGCCGGTGCCGTCGGCCATGGTCACGATCACGTCCCCGTTCGGATGCACGGCCATGCCCGATACTGCAGTGCCGGCGAGTGTGTTCTGCCAGAGCAGCCGCGTGGTCCGCGCCTGCGTCACGCTCGACGCCGGGTTCCCCGCCGGCGCCCCGCCGAACGCGACCGCGTTGTCTTTCGCGTCGATGGTGAACCGCAACATCCCTGCCGGGACGTTGCCCACGGCGCTGCCGGCGTCGAACGTCGCGGTCCCGGTGTGGAGCTCGCTGCCCGCGTCGTTGAGCGTCACGTCCAGCGAGAAGGGGCAGCTCGAAGCTCCGGCCGTGCAACCCAGGCTGCGCACCGTGCCGAGCGACACCCCGCCGTCCAGGCCGATCCCGTCCACGTGCAGCGTCGCCGACCCGACCCCCGACACGTCGGTGATCGTGCCCTGAACGTGCACCGTGTCCGAGTACACGAACGTGGCCCCGGTCCATCCGGTGTTGGCGACCACGGCCGGATACGTGACCCCTCCGCCATCCGGCACGTCCTTGAAGATCTGCACGGTCACGGCCGGCGGAGCGCCGTCGATCACGCGCGTGCCGTCCGCGCCGCCGTCGTGGCCGAAGTGGTCGACGGCGCGGACGTGGAACATGTACGCCCCTTCCGCCCCGGCCGGCGCGGCGCGCGGATCGAGCGGGAAGACGTAGACGTTGCCGCTCGAGCTGGACGGGGCGATCGCCGTCGTCCCGGAGAGGAGCTGGGGCGCTGCCGCGCCGGTCGGATCCACGATGGTGACCGAGACGTCGATCGGCGTCGCTCCGCCGTCGGGCAGCAGGCGGGCGTACGCGGTGTTGTCCGCCGCGACCGTCACCGAGGGCGGCTGTCCGTCGAAGAACACGTGCCGCACGGCGCTGGTCCCGACGTGCCCGGAGGGGCTGGAAGCGGTGATCGTGAAGTCCAACGGCGTCGTGCCGTCCGACGACGACGGGCCGCGGGGCAGCTCGAACGAATAAGCGGTCCCGCTGCCTTGGGTCCCAGGGTGCGGGCAGGTTCCGCTCTCGCCCGCGACTTTCAGGCATACGCTGCCGGCGGTCACTCCCGCCGGCCCGGAGACGTTTGCGGCGACGGCGAGCGGAGCGCCGGCCGTGTCGAAGAAGGCGCTCCCGTCCGGGCTCGTGTACCCGGCGGGAGTGGAGATGGTCACGTTGGTGATCAGCGGCGCGTCGGGAAAGCCGCCTCCGTCGGGACCGGCGGACGACACACACACGCGCGCGACGGAGTCGCAGGTTGCCCCCGACGCGCAGTCCCCGTCGGAGGAGCAGGCGCCCAGGCTGGAAGTGCGGCAGGCGGCGGCCGCGGCACAGAGGAGTGCGATGAGGATGGCGCGCATGGTCAGAATGCGAAGGTGAGGGCGGCGGCCGACGCGAGCAGCACGCCCGAGGCGATGTAGAGCGCGTTGGCGGTGTGGGCGGCGGAGTTGCCGGAGCTCAGCTTGTCGAGGTCCGCCGGCTGGTAGAAGCCGTTCGCGCGGTACGCCGCCTCGGCGTCGTTCAAATCGGATCGGCTCTTGGCCCCGAAGTACAGGCCGACCGCAGCGGCCGCGACGGCGGCGCCCGCCGTCACGTAGCCCGCGGTCCGCGTCCATTTGCGGCCGGTCTCGGGAACGGGAGTGGCCGTGACGGCAGCGGCCGGAGCGGCAACCGTCGTACCAGCGGCCGCGCCGGTGGCTGCTGCGGCCGGTGCGGGCGCCGCGGCAACCACGGGGGGCGGCGCGGCCGCGGGACCGATGGAGACTGGAGGAGTGCCTTCGATCAAGACCGGCAGCGGGCGGGTGGACTCGCCGCCGCCGTCCTTGATCCGCAGCGTGTGCACCCCGACGGGCAACAGACGCTTCTCGCCCGGCTTGAGCGCCCGCCCATCCAGCGCAAGCTCCGTTCCTGCGGGCGCCTGCACCGATGTCTCGCCGGTGCAGCCGGCCGGCACCAGCAGCTTGCAAGCCGTGGCCTCCGCCCAGGCCGTCGCCTCGAGCGGGTCGGACAAGACGCCGTCCCGCTGCGCCTGGGCAATCTGCTTGCGTCGCGCGACGTCGAGCACCCGGATGCGGAGGGTCCGGTTCGCGAGCGTGGCGACCAGGACGCGGTCGACGTTGCCGGCCGCCCCGGCGGTGAGCCAGCAGGCTTCGTTGGTGCACGGCTCGGGCGCCTTCAGCGTGACCGAGCTTCGCACCGAGGGCGCGCGCTCGAGCACCGCGCGCAATCCGTCGGCGACGCGCGCCGCGGCTGCCGCGGAGAACCCTCCGGCGAGCAGGACGCCCATCGCCGACCCCTGCGGACCCGGAGCCGTGAGCGGCGCGAGCGGCGGCAGATCGGCCGGAGCCCCCGGAGACTGGCCGGGCTTCTGCTCCGGCGGTTTCTTCGTCTGCGGCACCAGCGGCTCGAGCTGCGGTTCCGTCTGGCCGAGCGCCGGCAGGGCGAGCGCGAGCCACAGCGCACACATGCACCGAGATTTCATCCGGAGACCCCCGTGAGGCATCGCGGATGCTACAGCCAGCCCGTTCCGGGAGCGATGTGGCCTTTTTCCGCAGATGAGGCTACATGGCGTCCGCCATGCAAGCCCTGCGACCGGACTACCTTTTCTCCGGCGGACGTGTGCTCGAAGGCGCGGCGCTCCTGGTGCGCGAGGGCGTGGTCCAGGGCGTGGGCGACCCGCCGCCCGGGACTCGGGTCGTGCCCATGCCGGGCCAGGCGCTGCTTCCGGGCATGGTCGCTGCGCACAGCCATGCGTTCCAGCGCGCCATCCGCGGCCGCACCGAGCACCGGAGCCATGCCCGCGACGACTTCTGGAGCTGGCGCGAGGCGATGTACGCGGCCGCCGAGCGGCTGACCCCGGAGGATCTCCACGCCATCTCGAAGCTCTGCTTTCTGGAGATGGCGCGCGCCGGGATCACCGCGGTCGGCGAGTTCCATTACCTGCACCGCGATCCCGCGGGAAACGCGTACGCGGATCCGAACCTGCTCGACCTGGCCGTGGCGCGCGCCGCGCAGGAGGCCGGGCTGCGCATCGTCCTACTGCGCGTCGCCTACGCGCGCAGCGGATTTCGCGTCCCGGAGAACCCGCGACAGAAGCGGTTCATCGAGGGTTCGCCGGACGAGTACCTCCGCAACCTCGAGGCGCTCTCCCGGCACGTGCCGGTCGGCGCCGCGCCGCACAGCGTGCGGGCCTGCCCCTTGGAGTGGATCCGCGAGATCTCGCGCGAGGCCTTCCGTCGCGGCTGGCCGCTCCACCTGCACGTCGCCGAGCAGCGCGGCGAGGTCGAGCAGTGCCAGGCCGAGCACGGCACCACGCCGGCGCTCGTCCTCGAGAAGGCCGGCGCGCTGCGCGACACGACCACCGCGGTGCATGCCGTGCATCTCTCGGACGCGGACGTCGTCGCGCTGGGCCGGGCGAAGGCCACGGTCTGCGCCTGCCCGACCACCGAGCGCAACCTGGGCGACGGCGTGGTGCGCGCCGACCTCCTCTTGAAGGCCGGAGCGCGCCTGTGCGTGGGCAGCGATTCCGAAGCGCAGCTCTCTCCGCTGGAAGATGCCCGCCAGCTCGAGTACCACCTGCGGCTTTTGCAGGAGCAGCGCGCGATCCTCGACTTCGAGCAGGCCGGCCCGGGGGGGCTGGGCGCGAAGCTCTACGGCATCGCCAGCGAAGGCGGGATGCGCTCTCTCGGGCTGCCCGGCGGCGCGCTGCGCCCGGGCGAGCCCGCGGACTTCATCGCGGTCGATCTCGACGATCCCTCCATCGCGGGCGCCAACGCCGAAGATCTCATGGCCAACGTGGTATTCGCGATGGAGCGCACGGCCATCCGCGGGACCTGGGTCGGAGGCGAGCCGCTGCGGATCGACCTGGAAGGCGCGCTGCCGCAGTTCCGCGCGGCCATGCGGAGGCTCTGGGGATGATCGATCCGGTCGCGATCCTGCGCGAGCTCGTCGCCATCGACTCCACCTCGGCGAAGAGCAACTTGCCGATGCTCGACGCCGTCGAGCGGCACGCCCGGGCGCTGGGATTCTCCACGCGCCGGCAGACCTGGACCGACGCGGGCGTGGAGAAAGGGAACCTGATCGCCCAGCGCGGCGGCGAGCGGGGCGGGCTCGCGCTCGTGGGCCACACCGACTGCGTGCCCTTCGATCCGTCCTGGGCCGGCGCGTTGCGGCCGTCGGTGGAAGACGGCAAGCTGTACGGCCGGGGCTCCGCGGACACGAAAGCGACGATCGCCGCCATGCTGGGCGCGGCAGCGCGAACCAAGGCGGCCCCGCTGCAGCTCGTATTCACCGCGGACGAGGAGGTGGGCTGCCTGGGCGCGCGCAGGCTGGTGGAGGAAGGTCTGCTCCGTCCGCGCTTCGCGGTCGTGGGGGAGCCGACCCGGATGATCCCGGTGCTCGGCCACAAGGGCTACTGCCTGGCCGAGGTGACGGTGGAGGGAGCGGAAGGGCACAGCGCGTTCCCGGAGACCGGCGCGTCCGCGATCCTCGCCGCCGGGCATCTGCTGCGCGAGATCGAGCGCGTCGGCGACGAGCTGAGCGGCGACGCGGACCCGCAGTTCGGGCCGCCGTACACCACGCTCAACGTGGGCCTCATCTCGGGCGGCAAGGCGAAGAACATCATCCCCGGCCGCTGTTCGCTGACCGTGGAGTGGCGGCCCATCCCTTCGCAGGACCCGCGGCGGACGCTGCGGCTGATCGAGGAGGCGGCGGGCCGGATCTCGACCGGACGGATCCGTGCCCAGGTCGCCGTCCAGCGGCTGGACGCGGGAGTGCTGGTGCCGCGGGAGGCGGAGATCGTGCAGTTCTTCCAGGGCCAGTCGGGCAACGCGCCGGAGACGATCCCGTTCGGGACCGAGCTGCCCTACCTGGCGCAGATGGGGGCGCAGGCCTGCGTGTTCGGCCCGGGGGACATCCGGGTCGCGCATCGCACCGGCGAGTTCGTGCCGCTGGCCGAAGTCTCCCGCGCCGTCGAGATCCTCGCCGCGGCCATCGAGCGCTTCGCCCGGCCCTGAACGCGGCTCACGCCGGCGGGTACGCGACGTTGCGCGACTCGTCCGGGTCCCCGCCCGTCAAGCGGGCCAGCTCCGCCGCGAGCCGCTGCGCGGGAACGATGGAGACCAGCGGCCGCAGCGCCTCGGAGCACGGCAGGATGGAGAGCTCGATCACCTCCACTCCCAGGCTCCCGAGTAGCGAGCGCAAGAGCGCGTAGCGCCCGCCGTCATCCTGTCCCGGCGGGAAGAGAACGGCGCCCATCTTCTCGTCGAGCGCCGCCAGCGGCCCATGCAGCACCTGCTCGACCGGAAGGCCCTCGGCCCACTTGAACGTGGCTTCCTTCAGCTTGAGCGCGGCCTCCGCCGCCGCGATCGCGTCCAGCCCGAAACCGGTGACGAGCACGGGCTGCTTCTCCCTCAGCCGCCCCGCCTCGGGGATTGGCGCCGGAGCGGCAACGGCGTCACGCAGCAGCCGGGGCGCCTGGCCGAGATCGAGCCCGAGCATCTTTCCCAGCGCAGTCAGCGCCGTAACGTAGGAGACGCTGTGCGTCTGAGCGCGCTCCGGCGGGCAGGTCGCGACGACCGCGTCCGCGTCGACCCGGGCTCCTTCGCCGCAGACCGCGAAGGTCTGCGCGCCCGCCGCCCGGGCCTTCCGGAGGATCGCGGCGGTGAAGCCCGCTCCCGAGTGCGAGATGGCGACGACCTGCGCTTCTTCCGGAATCGCTCCGCGAAGCGCGAGGTCGTGCGCCTCGACGGCCTGCGCCGGATAGCCCGCCCAGGCCGCGGCCACGCGCGCCGCGAAGAACGAGCTGCCCTGGCCTGAGAACAGGAGCGGCCGCGAGAGGTCCAACTGGGGCACCCGCTTCTCCAGGACGGCGAGCACCGCGTCGGGCTGCGATTCGATCTGCTCGTCGTACCGGAATCTCACTTCGCGGAAGGTAGGCCGGGTCGGGACGTGAGGGGAGTGATTTCGTGCAGCGAGACCCGCAAACCGTCCGCTTCCTCGCGTGTAGGGAGACCTGCGACCGCACCCGGGCGCGTGCAGACGCGCGAGCCTGCGGCGCAGGCGAAGCGCAACGTCTCCGCCAGAGGGCTTCGAAGCGGGTCGCTCGCCAACAGCGCCGCGACGAAGCCGTCGCCGGCGCCCGTGGTGTCCACCACGTCCACCTCGGGAGCGGGGACCTGCGCGGTCTCGACCCCTCGGAGCGCCACGGCTCCGCGCGCGCCGAGCGTGACGCAGGCCAGCTTCACGCCCAGGCTCTCGAGCCGCCGCAGCGCCAGGTCCGGCTCGCGAACGCCCAGGCACGGCTCCAGCTCGTCTTCCGAGAGCTTCACGATCTCGCAGAGCGGCAGCACGTCGTCGCAGAGGGCACGCAGCTCGCGAAGGTCGCGCCAGAGGTGCACGCGGACATTCGGGTCGAACGAGACCGTCATCCCGCGCCGGCGGGCCTCGCGCACGGCGCTGCGCAGCGCCTGCTGCGCGGCCGGCCGGATGTGCGACGAGGATCCGCAGTGGAAGACGCCCGCCTGCGGCACGCGCGCCACGTCCCGCTCGTCGATCAGCTTGTCGGCGCTCTCCGCCCCGGTGGGGGTGAAGAACGACCGGTCTCCGCGCGCGTCGAGGCTCACGAACCACACGCCGGTCTTCGCCTCGGCCGTGAAGCGCAGCGCCGCCTCGACGCGTTCTTCCGCCAGCTTGCGCGCCAAGAGATGCCCGAACTCGTCCTCGCCCACCACGCCCACGAACCCGGCGCGCAGCCCGAGCCGCGCGAGCCCCACCGCCACGTTGGCGGGAGCGCCTCCCGAATGCGCCTGGAACGCTTCGCAGTCGCGCAGCCGTCCGCGGCGATCCGGCAGAAGGTCCACCAGCGCCTCGCCGAAGCAGACCGCGTCCAGCGTCATCGCAAGTCGAACCGGGCGATCAGGGGCATGTGATCGCTCTTTCCCCAGAAGGGGCTGGAGCGATCGCCGTAGCGGCAGGTGCCCTCGAGGTCGTGCCAGTGCACGGGGCCGCCCGAGAAGAGGTGGTCGAGGTGCATGCGCAGGTTCATGAAGCCCGCGGTGGGAAACTCCCGGGGGTTGCCGTTGATCTGGGAGAGGTGCTTCTGCACGCCGACCAGCCCGCAGTCCTCGGTGAGATAGCGGTAGACGGGCGATCCCGGCGCCGAGTTGAAGTCGCCGCAGACGATGAACGGCTCGTTGCCCGCGTGCCGGTGGATGAACGCCGCCAGCGTCTTGGCCTCCTGGAGCTGGTTCACGCCGAAGCCCATCCGCTGCGACCCGGTCCAGAAGCTCTTCGAGAACGGCGTGGGCAGCGAAAGGTGCGTGTTGAAGACGTGGAACGGCCGGCCGCCCGGCGAGATCAGCTTCATGTGCGCGCAGATCCGCGTCTGCTTGCGATCCTTCCAGCGGAGCACGTGGTGGTAGGTGATGTTGTGCGGGCTCTCGCAGTTGTGAGTGTCGATCTTGATCCGGTAGCGGTGCACCAGGATGGCGAGCCCCATGCTTTGCACGGGCGTGTTGCCGATCCGGTTCACGTGGGCCCGGAAGTAGAACGCGTCGTACGGGAACGGCGGGGGTCGCCTCTCGAACGCGTGCTCGAGATGACCCATGAACGCCTCGAGCTGCGTCTCGGTCTGGTGCGAGCGGCGGAACACCAGGCTGCTGCGCAAGGAGAGGGTCTCCACCTCCTGCAGGCAGATGATGTCCGGCGCCGGGTCCAGCGAGGCGAGCGCCCCGGCGATGGCCCGCTTGCTGCGCCGGGTGCTCGCGAGCCCGCGGAGGGCATGCCCGAAGTAACGGACGTTGTAGCTGACGATGCGCAGGGGCACGCCTGCGAGTGTATGTTCCTCCGCCATGCTCGTCATCCGCAAGGCAGAGCCCCGCGACGTTCCCCAGATGCTCGCGTTCATCCGCCGTCTGGCAGAGTACGAGAAGGAGCCACAGGCGGTGGTCGCGACCGAATCAGACCTCCTCCGCGACGGCTTTGGCGACTCCCCCCGCTACTTCTGCCTGATGGCGGAGTCGGACGGTGCTCCGGCGGGGTTTGCCTTCTACTTCCACACCTACTCGACCTGGGTGGGCCGCTGGGGGCTCTACCTGGAGGACATCTTCGTCGAGCCAGGCTTCCGCGGCCGGGGCATCGGCCGGGCTCTCCTGGTCGAGCTGGCCCGGATCGCGGTCCGGGAGAAGTGTGGCCGGATGAACTGGCAGGTCCTGGACTGGAACACGCCGGCGATCGAGTTCTACCGGGCACTTGGGGCGAAGATGCTGCCGGAATGGGAGACCTTCCGCCTGGCGGGAGAGGCCCTGGAAAGGCTGGCGCGCGATGGATGAGGCAGAGTTCGGCCGACGCGCTGCGCAAGCGCTGCAGAAGCTCGACGACGCGCTGCGCGACGTGGACGGGGTGGAGTCGGACCTGGCCGGGGACATCCTGACCCTGGAGTTCGAGGACGGCTCCCGGTTCGTGGCGAACTCGCACACCGCGGCGCAGCAGATCTGGCTGTCGGCCAACTTGCAGGCCTGGCATTTCGGCTGGCACGAGAGCACGCAGAGCTGGCGCGACACGAAGTCGGGGGCGGAGTTGTTCACCGAGCTTGGGCAGCTGGTGAGCGGGAAGCTCGCCGAGCCGGTGAAGCTGCGGTCCTGACCAGGAGCGACCTCAGCGAAGCCGGCGAAGCTCGCTCAGGCGCGTGATCGTCC
>DASQAS010000065.1:0-16344 GCA_035635635.1 Myxococcales bacterium
AAATACGTCTGCCGTTGCTGACTTCCCCGGCGAGGTGATTCAAGATCCACGTCATGCGATCCGCGATCGACAGCCCGGCGCCGCCTGGCCGCCCGTTGGGCCTGCGCTTGATCATCGCGTACAAGTTCGTGAAGGGTCCGGCCATGCTGGCGCTGGCGGCCACGCTGACGTTCGCGCGGATCCCCGCGGACCACTTGCTGCGGCATCTCGTCGCCGAGCTGAGCGAGTGGGGATTGCTGGGCTGGCGGCTCGCGCACTGGATCGAGCCGTGGCTGACGCCGGGCGTCGAAGTCCGGGCAGCGATCCTGTCCTGGCTGGACGGTCTATCGACGGTGACCGAGGGATTCCTGCTTCTCTCGGGCAAGGCCTTGGGCGAATGGCTGGTGGTTGCGGGTCTTTCGTTGCTCTTGCCGCTCGAGGTCATGGGGCTGTTTCGCCGCCCCTCGATCGCGCGTGCGATCGTGCTGCTCGTCAACGCGCTGGCCGTCGCATATCTCGTCCGGCGCCGTCTTACTGCCCCCAGGTCCTCATGAGCAGCACGGAGCGAGGCCGAACTGAACATGCATCGCCGATCATGCGAGAGGGCAGGCGAGGAGTCCGGCGTGGCTGGAGTCGGGAGAGCGGATGACCCTGGCAATCCTGACCGTTGCGCTCGCCCTTCAGCCGTATCGGGTCCGCTTCGAGACGTCCAAGGGCACGATGGTGATCCAGGTCGTTCCGGCCTGGGCTCCCCGCGCCGCCGAACGGTTTCGCGAGCTCGTTCGCATCGGCTACTACGACGACATCCGGTTCTTCCGCGTGACGCCCCGGTGGGCGCAGTTCGGCATCAGCGGGAACCCGGCGTTGGCGAAGAAGTGGCGCGACGCCACCTTACTCGACGAGGACGCCGGCCAGCGGAAGTCCAACCTGCGCGGCACGGTCGCGTTTGCCTTCGCCGTGCCGAACGGGCGCAGCACGCAGGTCTTCATCAACCTCGCCGACAACTCCCGGCTCGACTCCGAAGGGTTCGCGCCGTTCGGGCGGGTGGTGGAAGGAATGGAGGTCGCCGCCGCGCTCTACGCCGGCTACGGCGAGTCGTCGGGCGGCGGAATCCGCGGCGGCAAGCAGCAGCCGCTGTTCGACGGTGGCAACGCCTGGCTCGACCGGCAGTTCCCGCTGCTGGATTCACTGCTTCGGGCGCGCGTCCTGCCCTGACGTCAGCGGCGCGTCGGAGCCACCTGGGCGGTCCCGGTCCGCGCCAGCTTGCCCCAGCCGACCGCGAATCCGGAGATCGCGTTCCAGAGCGAGCGGACCAGGGCCAGCCAGAGGATCTGCCGGTACACCACGCGCTGGACGAACAGGCCGAGCAAGAGCCCCAGATCCTCACCTTCGAGCAGCACGGCCGCCATGGAGAGGAGCAGATCGAGGGCGAAGAAGATCAGGTAGTACCCGATGGTCGCGAGCGCGTTCCCGCGCACCAGCGCGGCGACGAACAGCAGGTCGACGACCGGCGCCACCAAGGGGACCATGAACTGGTACACGGCGAAGGCCGGCAGGATCAGCCAGCCCAGCACGCCTCCGCCGGGCCGGAAGAGGCGCGACTTGTGCTTCCAGCACGCCTGCAGGATGCCGTACGTCCAGCGGAAGCGCTGCTTGAGCAGCGTGCGTGCGGTCTCCGGCGCCTCGGTGTAGGCGAGCGCGTGCTCGGCGTAGACGACGCGGAAGCCGCGCGCGATCAGCCGCAGCGTCAGGTCGGTGTCCTCGGCCAGCGTGTCCTCGTGGTAGCCGCCCTCCGCGATGACGGCGGACCGCCGCCACGCGCCGACCGCGCCGGGCACGACCGGCACGGCGCCGGCCAGGTCCCAGGCGCGGCGCTCCAGGTTCTGCGCGGTGATGTACTCGAGGGCCTGCCAGCGGGTGAGCCGGTTGACGCGGTTGCCGACCTTGGCGTTTCCGGCGACGGCGGCGACGCGCGGATCCAAGAAGGGAGCTGTGAGCCGTGCCACGGTGTCCTCGGTGAACAGCGTGTCGCTGTCCAGGGCGACCACCACCTCGCCGCGCGCCTCTGCGAAGCCGAGGTTCAGCGCGGAGGACTTCCCTCCGTTCGGCTTGGCCAGGATGCGGACGCGCCGGTTGGCGTCGAACTTCTCCCGCAGCACGGCGAGCGTGCGGTCCTTCGAGCCGTCATCGACACAGACCACCTCGAGCACGGGTGGCTGCTGCGCGAGCAGGGTCTCGACGGTGCGCGCGATGACCGTCTCCTCGTTGTACGCCGGCACCACCACCGAGACGGTGCCAGCGAAGGGTACGGGTTGCGCGCGCCTGGCGCGGCGCGCCTGGAGGGGCGCGCAGATCGCCAGGATCACCGCCCGCAGCCCGAGGAGCGCCAACGCGAACCCGAACGCAGGACCGACGATCCGCGCGATCCAGCCCAGCACGCCGAAGACCACGGTGTTTGCCACGGCGACGAAGGTGGCGATTGGCTCGCGCGGCGCGGAGGGCAGCAAATCGTCCCGCCGCATCCCGACCGCCTCTTCGGGGTCCACCACCTGGATGCCCCGCTGCGCCAGCCCATCGAGGATGAGCGGCAGCGCGGCCAGGGTCGCCCGGCGATTCCCCCCGCCGTCGTGCAGCAGGATCACGCTCCCGTCGCGAGCCTTGTCCAGCACGCGGCGGGCGATCTCTTGAGGATCGGTCAGCGAGAAGTCCTCGGGATCGATGTCCTGCCCGAGCGTGAGATAGCCCATGCCGGAAGCGCGGGCGATCACCTGCGCGGTGGGCGCATCGTCGAGGGCCGCGTCCGAATAGTACGGCGGCCGGAAGAGGCGGGGGTGGTGCCCGGTGATCAGCTCGAGCAGCTTCTCGGTGACGTTCAGCTCCACTTCCATCCGCAGCGGCGAGACGCGCGTGAGGTCGGGATGGGTGAAGGTGTGGTTGCCGACGGTGTGTCCCTCGGCGAACTCGCGGCGTACCAGCTCGGGGTGCGACTGGGCGTTGCCGCCGATCAGGAAGAACGCCGCGTGCACGCCGCGGCGCGCGAGCAGGTCGAGGATGCCCGGCGTCCAGAGCGGATCGGGTCCGTCGTCGAAGGTCAGGGTCACCCGGCCGCGCGGCTTGCCGCCTTTGCGCTCGAGGATCCATCCGGACGGATACTGCAGATACGCGACGCGCGCGATGCCCGAAGCGTCCCAGGTCACTTCCCGCCGGCCCGGCTGCGGCGCGGCCTTCAGCGAGATCAGCTCGCCGTTGCCCTCCATGTCCACGTCGTCCGGGTCGTTGGGGATGACGCCGTCCAAACCATGCCGGGCCGCGCCGGGATCGAATGTGCGTGGCGCGGGCGGCTGCGTGAACAGATCGAACAGCTTCGGATCCTCGGCGCCCAGCCGCCAGACCGCGGTTCCCATCAGGTGTAGCGCGGCCACGGATTCGAGCTGCGCCGCGTTGGCCGGCGCGTCGAGGAACCACACCGCGTGCTTCTCGTGCGCGTCGTCGTCGTCGTACTCGAAGAAGGGCCCGCGCGCCTGCGCGTCCCACCCGATCGGGACCTCGTTCTCCCGCGCCAGGACCAGCGCCTGCGCGTAGGACAACTCGTCCGCGTGCCGGGCCGTGTCCTTGTCGGTGTCGAGCGGCCAGTCGTAGCCGTACGCGCCGAGCGCCAGGACCAGCTTCTCGGCGGGCGCGCGGCGCAGGTACTGCCCGGCGCTGCGGGCGACGAAGTCGGGCGTGGCGATGGGTCCCGGGTTGTCGTCGGCGGAGTGCAGGTCGTACGCCATCAGCACCAGGAAGTCGCTCGCCGCCGCGAGCCGCTCGACCGGCACGTCCTTTGGATCCGCGGGAACGTCCACCGTGACGAGGAACCCGCGGGGATGCAGCTGGTCGTGCAGCGCCTCGACGAACAGCGCGAGCTTCTGGAAGGCCTGCGCTCCCAGGTCCTCCAGGTCGACGTTGACGCCCGCATAGCCGCGCTCCTCGCAGATCGCCGCAAGCTTGCGCGCCGCCTCCTTGCGGCTGGCGTCGGTGGCCAGCACCGCCTGCGCGAGCTGCGCCGAGAATCCCTTGGGCCCGTAGTTCGAGACGGTGGGCACCACCTCGAGGCGCTGCGCCGCCTGCAGCACGCGCGCATCCTCGTCCACCGAGAAGTCGCCGCCCGGCTGGATGCGGATCCATTCCGGCATCACGTGCGTGAGCTGGTCCGCGTGCTGCTGGAGGGATCGCAAGCTCGCGGGGTCCCAGTTCACCACGAAGCCCGCCAGCACCGGGGCGGCCGAAGGCGCCGCATGGCGCTTGCGTTGGGCGGCCTGCGCCTGCTGCAACAGCCCCCGGAGCCGATTCTCCTCGCGGCGATACGCTTCTTCCCGCGCCCGCCGCTCGATGGCGCGTCCCGCCGCCACCTTCGCAGCGGGCGCCGGCTCGGGCAGGACCTCGCCACGCCGCGTCCAGGGAGCAGGGAAGACCGAGACCAGGAATGTCCCGAGGGCGGCGAGCGCGGCAGCGCCGGCGGCGACGGTCGCGAGCCGTACCGCGGCTCCACGTCGTCCGGATTCGTCCCTGAAGACGGCCACGGCGCGGAGTCTAGGCTCTCGGGGGAATCGCAGCTAGCCTGGGAGCGTGGATCTCCCGCCGGATCTGGCGCGCACGGTCGCATCCCTTCGCACCCTCGCCGACGTCATTGGGGCCGGCTTCGAGGTGCTCGACGTCGTGGTGCAGGACGAGTACAGCCATGACGTCGTCGTCCGGCATCCCGCACACGAGGACGTGCACCTCGTTTTCGACACCACCTGACTGGGCGGCGTGAACGGCGTCTCCGTGTGGGACCATCGACCCGACGCCGACGAGATGCTCGACGCGCGGCTGGCGTCCGGCTGGACCCCGACACCGACCAGCATGGCTGAAGGAGCGAGGATCCTGGGCCACGCCGCGTGTCGCTTTCCGCTGGCTCCCTCGAAGGCTTGAGGCTCAGGTCCGACGTTCGTCGCGCAGCGGAGCCGATTCACTTCGCTTCGGGAGACCGCCACCTGGCGTTCGCCAGCACCACGGAGGTCTCGATCTGCCGCTCGGGAATGCTCCAGTACTTGCGCAGGAGCCGATCGATCTCGGGCCGCGAGAGCAGGAGATAGCCGTTCTTCTGGTAGAACCGGATCGCCCACGCTGCCGCGCTCCAGGTGCCGATCAGGATCGGCTTCGCGGTCATGTCCTCGAGGCGGCGCAGCAGCTTCTCGCCGATGCCGTTGCGGCGCTGCGCGGTCCGCACATACGCGTGCCGGATCAAGGTGACGTCGCCGCGATCCTCGATGCCCATCACGCCGGACAGCTCGCCGCCCGACTCGTAGCCCCAGAAATCGATTCCGTCGCGGATCGCCTGCTCGAGCTCGTCGAGGGGCATGTACGGGTCGTGCCAGCAGTCGGCGGGGATCACGCCTTTGTAGGCTTGCGCCGCGTCGTTGACGATCGCGAAGATCGCCGGGAGGTCAGCCGCCACGCAGGGCCGGATGATGCTCGCGCTCACGGCCCGGACGATAGCACCCTGCGACGGCGTGGCGCTCCGATGGCGCCACCCGGGCGCTACAGTCTCCGCAACGGCTGCTGCCGCTCGCGAGACTCGCACGCGGCATAGGGCTCTGGCACACCGCCTGCTCCAGGCTGCCGCCGGAGGCACTCATGGACCCTCGGACCTTCTGGAAGATGTCCCTTCGATCCTTCGCCCTCGTCGTCATCGGCACCGGATTCTGCTGGCTCAGCCTGCGGGCGGAGTCGAACCTGGCGCAACACCAGAACAGCCTGCCGCCGCTCGAGTCGAACATCGTTCCGGGCGACTGACCCAGCACTGAACGCCGGGCTGCGAAGACGACTTTCGCGGCGCCTGCCGCAATGGCAACCTGTGCGCCGCGAGGTGGCGCATGGAGCGAAAGCAGGCGTCCGATTTCCATCCCGAAGTCCTCCGGCTGTTCGACCAGTACGTCCACGGATTGATCGATCGGCGGGGCTTCCTCGATCGGGCCGCGCGGTTCGCCGTCAACGGCCTGACCGCGACCATGCTGCTCGATGCGCTCAACCCCCGCTTCGCCGAGGCGCAGCAGATCGCCAAAGACGACGCGAGGCTGACGGCGAGCACCGTCGAATACGACTCGCCCAAAGGCACGGGGAAGATGCGCGGCTACCTGGTGGTGCCGGCGAAGCGCTCCGGCAAATTGCCGGGCGTCCTGGTGGTGCACGAGAACCGAGGCCTCAACCCGCACATCGAGGACATCGCCCGGCGCATCGCGCTGGAGCAATACGTCGCCTTCGCGCCCGACGCGCTGACGGCGCTGGGCGGCTATCCGGGCGACGAGGACAAGGCGCGCGAGTTGTTCGCCAAGCTCGATCAGCAGAAGACCCGCGAGGACTTCGTCGCCGCGGTCGCGTGGCTCCAGAAGCGGCCGGAGTGCAGCGGCAAGGTCGGCGTGGTCGGGTTCTGCTACGGCGGCGGGATCACCAACATGCTCGCCACCCGCGTTCCCGACCTGGCCGCCGCGGTGCCCTTCTACGGCGCCCAGCCGCCCCCCGAAGAGGTGGCGAAGATCAAGGCGCCGCTCCTGATCCACTACGCCGAGGAGGATGAGCGCATCAACGCCGGCATCCCGGCGTTCGAGGCCGCGCTCAAGGCGAACCACGTCAAGTACCAGGTGTTCACGTATCCGGGCACGCAGCACGGGTTCAACAACGACACCACGCCGCGCTACGACAAGGCGGCCGCGACCCTGGCCTGGCAGCGCACCATGGACTTCTTCAAGGCGAACCTGCGCGGATGAGAGCATCCGGGGTAGGCAGATCCGGGCCAGGGTCGGATGGATCTTTGCAGCCCGGAAGGTGATCCCGGCCCCACCTTGTTGCATCGTGGATTGGCTGGTTCTGCCGTCGAATCGTTGCAATCGGTCCCAGTCCCGAGGTGAGCCGCGAATGGCGACGCCCCCGTCGCAACAAAGCGAATCCGTACCCGCCAGGTTCGTCATCCCGGTGCGCTACGTGTCCGACGGCTCGATCGTCCAGACGACGACCAGTTCTTTGAGCAAGGACCTGATCCACGTCCGATCCGTGCGCCCGCCGCGCACGGGCCTGGTGATCGGTCTGCAGCTCTACTTCCCCAACATCCGCGAGGCGGTGCGGAGCATCGGCTTCGTTTCCGAGACCACGCCGGGGGCGAACTCCGGCTTCTGGGCGGAGCTCTCCGAGAGCAAACAGACCGCCGACGCGATCGCCGCCGTGCTGGTGCGGCACCGGCAGACGGGCGCCGGGGGTTGCCCGCGATTGCACACGAACCTGCGCGTGACCATCCGGAGCGGTGAACAGAGCGCAGAGGCGCAGATCACGAACATCAGCCGCAGCGGCGCTTTCGTCCGCATCGATTGGCCGCCCCGGCTCGGAAGCGTGGTCGATCTCGATTTCACCCTGCCGGGAACGAAGAGCCGCCTGACGGTCATGGCCTTCGTGATCCATCTCGCCGAGCGCCGCGGATTCGGCGTGCAGTTCATCGGCGGCAGCGACGAGTTCCGTTCGCGCCTCGACGAGTACGTCGCCCGCCTCTCGGCCTGAGCGCCGGTCTCGTCCATCCGAAGTCAGCCGGTAGCCCGGCGGCGCTCGGGGCCACGCTCGGGAACCTCGAGCGGGCCTGGCCGCGACGCCTCCAACTCGCGCTCCGCCTCGGGAACCGGGGCAACCTCGATCTTCTGTCCGACCTGGATGTACGCCTCGCTGCCCTTCGACGAGATCACCTTGGCCGGAATTCCGCCTACGGTCACGTGGTCGGGGACGTTCTTGCACACCACCGCGTTTGCCCCGATGGCCACGTCCGAGCCCACCTTGACGGGGCCGATGATCTTCGCGCCGACGGCGACGTAGACGCGATCGCCCAACTCGGGAACGCCGAGCTTTCCGTGGCGCGCGCCCAGGCCGATGAAGACCATGGGCGAGATGTTGCAGTTGGCGCCGAGCTTCACCCGCGAGCCGATCCGCGTGCATCCCCAATGCCCGATGTAGAGACCCGGTCCGATGCTCGCGGCGGGTGAGATGTGGATCCCGGTCGCCCACTCGGACAGGAACGAGAGGATCTTGTACGGCACCTTCGCGAGCGTCGCCGCGCTTCGCGGCCAGCGGACGTAGATGTCGTGGCCGATCCGGTAGACGACGACCGGGTAGAACCCGGCGGAGCGCAGCGCCAGGCTCAAGCGCCCGAAGAATCCACCCGGATATCTCGCCAGATCTGCCTTCAGCTCCTTCAGCAATCCACCCTCCGGCTACTCACCGCCGCGGAACATACGTACTGAGCACGGCGCCGGCACGTCCGGCGGCTGTCGCTGTAGTCAGATGTCGCAGTTCGCGAGCGAACATGGCCTTGGTCGAGGGTCCGTTTCGTCAGAACGTCCTCTTCGCGGGTCCCGGCGCGGACGGCAGATCCTCGACCAGCCTGCGCAGCCTCTCGATCGCTCGATCCCAGCTGGCGGAGACTTCTTCCAGAAAGACCCGGGCATCGTCGAGCCGGTCGGGCTTGAGCGCATAGAGGACGGCGCGGCCGCGTTTCTGGTGATCGACGAGGCCGGCTCCCTCGAGCACCTGGAGGTGCTTCACGATCGCCTGCCGTGTGACCTTCGCGCCGTCCGAGAGGGCAGTGGCCGACTGCGCGCCGCCAGAGCCGAGCTTCTGCAGCACCGAAAGGCGCGTCCCGTCGCCCAGCGCGAAGAAGACGTCGGCGACCGCCCGCTCACGCGCCTTCGACATGTTTCCTGAGGTTCTCCGCCTGGGCGGCCCAGCCGCCCTCGTTCATGCGGAACGCGCGCGCGCGCCTGTGCGCGGGCACCTGATCGAAGCCCGACTCCACGATGGTGAGGAGCGTCCCCTCAGGGGCCGCCTCCAGGATGAACTCCACCAGCGTGGTCGGCTCGTTCTCCAGATCGGCCTCCGCGTCGATGCCGTACGGGATCCATCGGAAGCTGAAGTAACGCTCGGGCTCGACGCGGTCCACCGTGCAGAACACGGTGCTCGCCACCGGGAGCTTCACCCGCGACGGCTTCAGGCCCATGCGCTTCTGGTGCTCGACGATGGCAGCCTCGTCGAGCGTTCCGTCGAACGTTCCCTTCATCGTCCTGCCGGGGGTGAAGGGCCCCTCCAACGTGAAGCCGAACCAGCGTCCGAACTCCCGCGCGTCGGCGATCGCGCGCCACACCCGGGAGACGGGCGCGCGCAGGGTCACGCGTTTCTCGATCCTGTCGGTGGTCGTCATGTGCAACCTCCAGGTTGCACTATAATGTCGCCGCGGACGATGTGCAACCATATGATTGCACATCGTCCAGCGCGGGGAAGAAGAGCGTCCATCGCTTGTTCTGCAACACATGAGGCGTGAGCTCGCTCGCGCGGGGCGAGTCGCAGTCGGCGTCGGCCTGGTGCTGGTCCTGGCCGCCTTCCTGGCGTGGAGGCGAGCCACTCCGCGCGAGCCAGCACCCGCGCCAGCGGCGGCCGCATCGCGCGGTGCGACGGTTCCGGCCGCGCCCGCCCCCTCACCCCCGGCCGTGTCGAGACCCGGGATGACCGCGCCCGCGATCCAGCTGGCGAAGCGGGTCGAGACCCGTGCTGCTCGCGATCTCGAGCCAGGTGCGCTCGAAGGCACCGTCCTCGACGCGGAGTCCAGCGCCGGCATCCCGGGAGCAGAGCTGACCTTCTCGCACGACAACTCCGCCTGGTCCACGACCACTGGAGCGGGCGGCGCGTTCCGGTTCGCGCCGCGAACCACGGGGACGTACCGGCTCGTCTCCATCGAGGCCCGCGGGTACGCCTCGTTCGAGAGCGAATTCGGCAGCAGCCCCGTCTCGTTCACGAGCGCGGAAGGCCACCACGTCTCGGGCGTCGTCCTGCGCCTCACGCCGGAAGACAAGGCCCGTCCGCGGCGTCGCGTCCGTCGCGCGAGCAGCGATCCGGCCGACGCCGACCCTCCGAAGGCGCGCGGATCGTTGCGAGGATGGGTGCGCGACGCCCGTAGCGGGGCGCCGGTGGTGGCCTTCGCGATTGCCCTCTGGCGGCGCGAGGGAATCGCTTCCCGGATGGTCGCGCCGGCCTCCTTCATCGATCCTTCCGGCGCGTACGAGATCGCCGCCTTGGACCCGGGGACATACGAAGTGGTAGCGATGGCGGCGGGCTACGCCTCGTCGGGTTACGCGGTCGCGCAGGTGGACACGTCGCCGGTCCAGGCGGACTTCGCCTTGCGCGCGGGCGCGCGCATCGAAGGGGTCGTCACGGACGACGCGACCCGGCGTCCGATCGAGGCCGCCGTCATCTCGCTCGAGGGGCGCCGCGGAACAGCGCCGAATCTGCCGGTCGCGCCCCTCTCGCCGCAGGCGGAGACCGGAGCGGACGGCCGCTTCACTCTCGAGCAGGTTCCTTCCGACACGATGAGCCTGTACGCGGAGAAGGAAGGCTATCTCACGCGCATCGTGACGCTCGGCCCGCTTCCCGACGAGGGCGACCCGCAACCCCTCGCCATCGCGCTGACGCCGCGCGCCTCGGGCGTCGATGCCAGCGTCGAGTTGACCGGGATCGGCGCCGTGCTCGAGGCGCGGTCCGAATGGCTCGCGATCCTGGACGTGGTTCCGGGCGGAGGCGCCGCGGACGCGGGCCTGATGCCGGGCCACCAGATCCTCGCCATCGAGGGCACGCCCGTGATCGGCCTCGGCTACGAGCGCGCCATCGGAGCGATCCGCGGCCCGGAGGGTACGACCGTGGTCCTGCGCGTCCGCCGCGAGGGGCGTGAGGACGACGTGGCCGTCACCCGCAAGCGAGTGCGGCACTGACCACGCGGCTTGTCTGTCTTCCGCGAAGGGAGGATGATTGCCTGCGGAAGACCTCTGGAAGGCAAACCCCATGACGACCCGGAAGCCGAAGAACCGCGGAAAGTCCGGCGTGGCTTCGAAACGGCATCGCGCTTCGCGCGCCCGGCCGAAGGCCTCCCAACCGCCTCTTGCCGGCATCAAGGGAGCCGAGCGGCGGCAGATCGGCCATGTCCAGCTCGAGGTCGGACGCGCGGGGGCGGCCCGCGTCAAGCGCATGGTCTATCCGGCGGGATTTCGCTGGTCCGTCGACATGAAGCCGATCGTCCACACGGACCGCTGCATGCACGCGCACGTCGGCTTTCTCGAGCGGGGCAGCATCCACATCGAATATGGCGACGGCTGCTCGGCCGAATACAAAGCGCCGGAGATCGTGGCCATCGAGCCCGGGCATGACGGGTGGGTGGTCGGGAAGGAACCGGCCGTGTTGATCGAGTTCGATTTCGAGAGCGACACGGTGAGCCGCCTCGGGATGCCCGACGCGCATCGCCATCCGGCCGGGGCTTCCCACTGATCGACTGAAGTGAAATTCGGGCCGGCGCCCGACGTACTGCATTCGCAGGAGGGGTAGGAAGGAGGCTCCCGCGATGCAGATCGTCGTGCGAAGAAGCGTTCCGTGGTTCCCGCTGGTGCTCGCGGCAGCATGGGTCCTGATGCTGGGCCTCGCGCTCCGCGACCTGGCGTGGTTCGCGGAAGCTTCGTTCGAAAACCACTCCAGGCCAGCGGCGGTGTCCAGGATGCTTCCATCCTCCGCGGCCGCCAAGAAGAAGGTCGTGCCGTGTTCCGCTGCTGCAATCGCGCCAGCGGCTCAAGTGCTCCGGCAGTGAACGGGCACGCTCAAGGGCAGCTCACGCCGCAGTACGTCGGCACCTCGGACACGCAGATCGAATCCCACTGCGTCGTACAACAGAATGGATCGTGCGAGCAGACCGCCGCCGCGCAGGAGGAGCAACTCGCCGTGAGCGCGCTTCCCGCGCTGCAGACCGGATGCGCGCACGACGACCCGCCGTCGGTTCCGGCGTCGGAGCCGCCGCCGGTGCACGACTGTCCGCAGACCGACTGGACCTCGCCCACGCAGACGTTGTCCCACGCGGTGGCGCAGCAGTAGGAGTCGGCAGCGCAGACCTTGCCGGCGCAGGGATCGCAGCTCGGGGTGAGGGCGCCGCCCGCCGTGCAGATCGGGTGCGCGCAGGCGCCGGTGCCGCCATCCGTGCCGGCGTCGGTTCCGGCGTCAGTCCCCGCGTCGGTCCCGGCATCAGTGCCCGCATCCGTCCCGGCGTCAGTGCCCGCGTCCGTCCCGGCATCGGTGCCGCCTGTGCACGACTGACCGCAAACCGTCTGCACCTCTCCCACGCAGATGCCGTCCCAGGAAACGTTGCAGCAGTAGGGGTCGGCTCCGCAGATCTTCGAGGCGCAGGGGTCGCAACTGGCGGTGAGCGGGCCGCCGGAAGAGCAGATCGGATGCGCGCACGTGCCGCCGCCCGACCCACCATCGGTACCGGTGCCTGCATCCGTTCCCCCGCCTCCGCCCGCCAGCACCAGGCCATTCGGCGTCCCCAGGCCGGTGGGGCCGTCGTACCCGGCGACCGCCGCGCAAAGGTACGTGGGCGTGCAGGATCCGTTGCTGCCCGTGAGCACGTCGTAGAAATCGCCCGGCTGCGAATACGCGAACCCGGGACCCGCCGAGGCCCTGCCCGTCGCGGCGTAGATCGCCGCCAGCAGCGGCGCCGACACGCTGGTTCCGCCGAAGACGAGCCAGCCACCGCCCGCGCCGTACGAATCGTAGACCGCGACGCCCGTGTTCGGGTCCGCCACCGCGGAGACGTCGGCGACGGTGCGCTTGGAGCACCCCGAGTCCTGCTGGTACGCGGGCTTCGTCGCGTACTTGCTGCAGCCGCTCCCGGCGCCGCTCCAGGCGCCTTCGGTCCAACCCCGGGGGTTCGACGACGACTTCACCAGGCTGGTACCGCCCACAGCCAGCACGTGGGGCGAGGCGGCAGGAAACTCCACCCCGAAGCCGCTGTCGCCCGAAGAGACGGTGACCAGGATCCCCGGGTGGTTGTAGTACTGCGTGTCATACGTGTTCTCCGTGCTGAACTCGGGCCCGCCGTAGCTGTTGCTGATGGCTACGGCGCCCATCGCGGCCGCCGTGTTCACCGCCGCGCCCAGATCGGTGATGGAGGTCGAGTTCGCCTCGACCAGCAGGATCTTGCACTGCGGACAGGCGGCGCTGACCATGTCGAGATCGAGCGAGATCTCCTGCGCCCATCCGACGTCGGGCGTCGGCAAGGGTGAGGTTGCCCCGGACTGGTTCACCTTCTTGAAGCAGCCGTTCGCGGTCGTGCAGGGCGGCAAGCCGAACTGGCTGCGGTACACGGCCAGGTCGCTCTCGGCATTGGGATCGTCGTGCGCGTCGACGATCGCGACCGTCAGCCCGGCTCCGCCCGAGGCAGGCAGGTTGTACGCGCTGGCGAGGTCCGCGGGGAAATAGCCCCCCGAGGGCGTCGCGGTGGCGAGGGTCTGTCCGTTCGCGGCGATGCGCACCTGCGCGTGGCAGCGGGCGAACCCGGCCGCAGCCGAATTGTCGCACGCCCGCCGGTGGGAGTGTTGCGGGATGGCGGCGAGATCGGCGCGCGCCCGGTCGACCTGGGCCTCCGAGCCTGCTTCTCCGCCGATGCATCCGCCGCACAGGGTCGCTGCGAGAATCGCGTGGAGCGCGACTCGACGAGAGCCAGCCATGGGAGCGCCTCCTCGTCCGCATAGGAACTGTACGGGAGTCGGCCCGCCCGGGGATCAGACGAACTGCGGAGTGCAGTTCAACAGCAGCGGTTCGCCAGAGGACGCGTTCTCGAAAGACCGAGTTCGTGGCCTCCCGCTGGCAGGAACCCTGAGCGAGCGGTTACAGTCGTCCGCCGCGCCGGAGGAACCCATGTCGACGAGCCAGACCTCGACCCACCAGCCGCTCACCGCCATCCATGTCGACGATCGCGAGTGGGAGACGCTGCGGTGGCCCGGCCAATGGAGCAAGATGCTGTTCCATCCGCGGCCGGACGCGCCGACGGAGCCCAACGCCGGGCTGGTGCGCTACGAGCCCGGGTCCCATCATCCGTTCCACAAGCACGACTTCGCGCAGGTCTGGTACATCCTCGAAGGCACGTTCCGGATCGGCGAGACGGCCTACGGCCCGGGAACGATGCTTTACTATCCCGACCCGCATTTCGAGCCGCCGCTCGTCACCGAGACCGGCGGGCTGATGCTCTTCGTCCAGTACCAGGGACCGACGACCGGAGAGCGACCGATCTATGACGGCCGGTTCAACCTGACGACGCGCCGGGCGATCAGCGAGGAGAGTGTCGAGCACTGACCGCTCGCGCACGCCTCGTGCAGTTCCACGCTCCGGTTGGGCAAGAGCCCTCTCGCGCTTCGCGTTACGATGGCGCCCGATGCCGATGCCGGCCCGTAGACATCTTTACATCCCGGTCGCGATCCTCGTCGCCGGCTGGACCGTCGGGATCGCCATCTACTTGTCGGCCCTCGACGACCAGCAGCTCCCGTTCGAGCTCACGGACGCCTCGAAGCTGTACGTGTACCGGCTGCAGCAGCTCGGGGGAAAATTCGCGGTCATGTACCAGGAGATGAACGACTTCCTGGCAAGTCTCTGGCACGGCTCCCGGCTCGGACTCACCATCGGGGTGCTGTCGTCACTTCTCGCGCTCGGCTGGTTCCTGCTCGCCCCCCGCAAGTAGGGCCACCGCGTCACTCGTAGGGTCCGTCGCACCTGTGTTAGGCCTACGCCGGATGGGTATCCGGGACCCCGGTCCGGCCATGCCGCCCGGCACCAAGCCCCTCGAGACGGTCGAGGCGCTGCTCGGGATGCCCGTCGCATCCGCGCCGGCCGAGGCTCACCGGATTTCGCGGCTCGGGTGGGCGGGCGTCGCCGTCTTCGGATGCGCGCTGCTGGCCCTGCCACGCTTCGGACACGTCGACGATTCCGACGCCGCCGTCTACCGCGTCGTCGTGCGCAACATGGTGGCTGACCGCACCTGGTTCGACCTGCGCTACCTGCCCGCGGTCCATCCCCACTTCCACGAACACTTGCCGTTCGGGTTCTGGCCGGCGGCGGCGGTGGTACGGCTGTTCGGGGAGGGCGCCATCGCCTGGGTCTCGGGTCTCGAGACGCTGCTCTTGCTCGCGTGCGCCGCGTGGCTTGCGCGACGGCTGTCGGACGATCTCGCGGGCGCCGGCGCCTTCGTCGTGTTGGCGACGACCGAGTCCGTCTTCGTGCTTGGCCCGACCGCGCGCCTCGATTCTTTGCTGATGCTCCTCATCATGCTTTCCGTGCTGCCGCTGATCGGGCCGGTCCCGCGCCACCGCCCGCTCGGCATCCTGTCGGCGGCCCTCGCGGCGCTGGTGAAGGGCCCTTTCGGCGTCTTGCCGTGGTGCTGCGCGAGCGCGGCGCGGGCGATCGTCGATCGCAAGCCGTCGGCGATCGTCTGGGGAATCGCCGGCGCGGCGCTCGGGCTCCTTCCCGCCGGCGCATTCCTCTTCTGGAACCACCTGGCCGGCGATGGCGCGTGGTGGGAGGGCTATGGAAAGGCCCAGTTGCTCGCGTCAGCGGTCGGTTCGCGACCCGACGGCCTCGCGCCGTTCTGGTATCCGCTGCTCGCCGTGGGAGGCCGCTTCTGGCCGGGGCTTCCCCTGGCCGTGGCGGGCTTCGTGCTCGCAATTCGTGGCCGCGACCAGCGGCTCCGGATCATAGCCCTGACCTGCCTCTTCATCCTCGTCGGATTGATGACGCCGGCGCGGAAGGTCTGGAACCACAGCCTGATCTTGTTTCCCTTGCTCGCCCTCCTCAGCGGCGTTGCTCTCAGCCACTTGATGCGAAGAGTGTCCTCGCGAGCGGTCGAGCGCGCCGCGGCCGGGCTCGCCTTGGCTTCGATCGTGGCGCTGGCGCTCGGAGCCGGACGCCTCTGGAGACCGCACTGCGTCGCAGCCGGCCCGTTGCACGCGCAGCTCGCGCGATTGCCGCCGGGGACGCCGATCGCCGCCGTCAGCGAGCTCCCTTCCTGGCTGACGATCGGATCGCTCGCCGCGGAGTTGCGGCTGACGCCGGCGCCGGCACGTTCGCTCGCGGACGTCCCCGCCACGGATTCGTGGGCAGTCGTGGAAGCCTCGCGCTGGGTGCCCGGAGCGTGGCGCGAAATCGGCTCCGGCGGGGGCTGGCTCGTGGCCGAACGACCGCCTGCGGCCAAGTGAGGCGCTGCCGCCTATCCGAGGTACGCCGCCAGCACCCGCTCGTTCTTGCGCAACTCGATGGGAGGTCCCTCGATGGCAATCCTTCCTCGCTCCATCACGTACGCGTAGTCCGCCACCGCCAGCGCCGTCTTCGCGAACTGCTCCACCAGCAGCATCGTCATTCCCTGCTGCTTCAGGCGCTGGATGGTGCGGAACACCTCCTGCACGATCACGGGGGCCAGCCCCATGGAAGGCTCGTCGAGCAGCATCACCTTGGGCT
>DASQAS010000066.1:0-3420 GCA_035635635.1 Myxococcales bacterium
AATGTCCGTGCAGACCAAAGTCAGCATCGTGTTCGCCCACGGCCTCTGGGCCGACGGGTCGTGCTTCAGCAAGTTGATCCCCGTGCTGCAGGCGGAGGGACACGAGGTGGTGTCCGCCCAGAACAGCCTCGACACACTCAAAGGCGACGTCGCCGCGGTCGTCCGCGCGCTCGGACGGGTCAGCAGCCCGGCCATCCTGGTCGGCCACTCGTACGCAGGAACCGTCATCACAGCCGCTGGAACCGACGACCGCGTTGCCGGGCTTGTCTACATCGCTGCGCTCGCCCCGGCCGAGGACGAGACGTCCCAGAGCCAGCAGGACAAGTTCCCCAAGACGGACATCTTCGCCCACATCGAAGTCGCGGACGGCCGCGTGTGGCTGCGCCCGGACGGCGTCCAGTACTTCGCGGGAGATCTCTCCGAGCAGGAGCAGAGGGTCGTCTGGGCAACCCAAGGTGTGCCGACCGTCGATCTGTTCAACCAGAAGATGGAAGGCACCGCCTGGAGGTCGAAGCCGACCTGGTACATCGTAGGCAAGAACGACCGCACCGTTCATCCCGAGTTGCAGCGCTTCGTCGCGAAGCGGATGGGCGCCACCATTCATGAGGCTGACAGCAGCCACGTCCCCATGCTCTCGAAGCCCGCCTTGGTGATCGACGTGATCCGTACCGCAGCAAACGCCGTTCAAGGAAGTCCAGCTCAGTCTCGACCAAGGCGGTGACCAACATCGTGGGGTGACCAGTGGTTACGCTGAAGATCAACGGCAAGTCGTACCCCGTCGACGCGCCATCGGACATGCCACTTTTGTGGGTCCTGCGCGACCTGCTCGGCATGAACGGAACGAAGTTCGGCTGTGGCGTCGCGCTCTGCGGAGCCTGCACGGTGCATCTGGACGGCATCCCCAGGCGATCGTGCGTGATGCCGGTGAGCGCCGCGGTCGGGCACGCGATCACCACCATCGAGGGCATCGGCGCGACGCCGATCGGCAAGAAGGTCCAGCAGTCCTGGCTCGACGTCGAAGTCGTGCAGTGCGGCTACTGCCAGTCCGGCCAGATCATGGCGGCGGCGGCGTTGCTGGCGAAGATCCCCGCGCCCACGGACGCCGACATCGACCAGGGGATGTCCGGGAACATCTGCCGCTGCGGAACCTATCCGCGCATCCGCGAGGCCATCAAGCAGGCGGCCCGGAAGCAGACCGCTGCCGAGAGAGAAGGCTGAACCATGGACCTGTCGCGTCGCCAGCTGCTCTTCGTCGGTGCCGCCGCGGGCGGTGGGTTTCTGGTGGGATGGCATCGCCCCTCGGGTCCACGGATTCTTGCCGCGGCCGCCAAGGCAACCCCGGCGGTCTTCGCGCCGAACGCTTTCATCCGCGTCGGCAGGGACGGCCGGATCACGCTGATCATGAACCAGGTCGAAATGGGACAGGGCACGTACACGTCCATGCCCATGCTGCTGGCCGAAGAGCTGGAGGTCGGACTCGATCAGGTCCATCTCGAGCAAGCGCCGCCGGACGACAAGCTGTACGCCGTTCCGATGTTTGGCTTTCAAGTCACTGGGGCGTCGTGTTCCGTGAGGTTGCTCTACGAGCCGCTGCGGCGGGCAGGCGCGGCCGCGCGGAGCATGCTGGTGGCGGCCGCGGCGCAGACATGGAACGTCGATCCCGGGTCGTGCCGGGCAGACAAGGGAGTGGTCACGCACACTCCCACTGGCCGCAAGCTTCGCTACGGCGCGCTCGCAGACAAGGCGGCGACGCTGCCGGTGCCGGCCCAGGTCGCGCTCAAGGATCCCCGGGACTTCAAGCTGATCGGGACGCCCGCGAAGCGGCTCGACACTCCGGCGAAAGTGAATGGCACGGCGCAGTTCGGGATCGACGTCCGGCTCCCGGGGATGAAGATCGCCACGGTGGCCGCGAGCCCGGTGGTCGGTGGCAAGCTGGCGTTCGTCGACGACAGCAAAGCGAAAGCGATACCGGGAGTGCGCCAGATCGTCCGTCTCGAGAATGCGGTGGCGGTGGTGGCGGACCACATGTGGGCGGCGAAACAGGGGCTGAAGGCGCTCTCGCTGCGCTGGGAGGACGGACCGAACGGAACCATCGCCACAGCCGACGTCGTCCGCGGCCTCGCGGCGGCCGCGGAGACGCCAGGCGTGGTGGTGCGCAATGATGGCGATGCGCCCGCGGTCATCGCGGGCGCGTCCCGGAAGGTCGAGTCGGTCTACGAGGCGCCCTTCCTCGCGCATGCCGCGCTGGAGCCCGTCAATTGCACGGTGCACGTCCGGCCTGACCGGTGTGAGGTGTGGACCGGTTCGCAGATCCTCCCGCGCGTCCAGGCGGCAGCCGCCAAGGTCACCGGCCTGCCACTGGAGAAGGTGGTCGTGCACAACTTCTACCTGGGCGGCGCATTCGGCCGGCGCCTGGAGGTCGACTACGTCCCGCAGGCCGTGCGCATCGGCCAACAAGTGCAGGGCCCCGTCAAGGTGATCTGGACCCGCGAGGAAGACATCCGGCATGACGTGGTCCGGCCCTACTACTACGACCGCATCGCGGCGGCCGTGGACGCGCGCGGCATGCCGACCGCCTGGACCCACCGCCTGGTCGGTCCGTCGATCATGGCGCGCTGGGCACCGCCCGCTTTCCAGAACGGCGTCGACCCCGATGCGGTCGACGGAGCGGCGCAGCTGCTCTACGACATCCCGGCGATCAGGGTCGAGTACGTGCGCCACGAGGAGCCGGCTCTCAACACCGGGTTCTGGCGCGGAGTGGGAGTGACGCACAACAACTTCGTGATCGAGAGCTTCATCGACGAGCTGGCCGCGGCCGCGAAACAGGATCCGGTCGCCTATCGCCGCGCGCTGCTGGGCAAGTCGGCGCGGGCCAAGGCGGTCCTCGACGTCGCGGCGCGCGAGGCCGGTTGGGGCCGGCCGCTGCCGGAAGGCCGCGGCCGTGGCGTATCCGTTCTCTACAGCGAGTGGGGCAGCTATCTCGCCGCGATCGCCGAAGCCTCGGTGTCCAAAGCGGGCGAGGTCCGCGTGCACCGCGTGGTCTGCGCGGTGGACTGCGGCACGGCGGTGAACCCCGACACGGTCAAAGCGCAGATCGAGGGTGGGATCATCTTCGGCATCGGCGGCGCCCTCTGGGGAGAGGTGACGCTGGAGAAGGGCCGGATCCAGCAGTCCAACTTCCACGACGTCCGCGTGCTGCGGATCAACGAAGCGCCCGTCATCGACGTGCACCTGGTGCGCAATCTCGAGGCGCCGGGCGGGATCGGGGAGCCGGGTACGGCGGTGACGGCCCCGGCCGTGGCCAATGCGGTCTTCGCGGCGACGGGGAAGCGAATTCGCAAGCTGCCGCTGGAGAAGCAGCTTCGTCCGGCTTGAGGAGGCACCATGCGCGTCGTCGCGCTGTTCGTCGTCGTCCTTCCT
>DASQAS010000067.1:0-16556 GCA_035635635.1 Myxococcales bacterium
ACGACGGGCCTCCTCGCTGCCGCATTCCTGGCCGCCGGTGCCGCGGAGCTCGCCTCGGATCCGGCAGCAGTCGCGTCCACGCTCGCGCTCGGCTACCCAGCCTACCTCCTCACCCTCCTGGGCGCCTGGAAGGTACTCAGCGTCCCCGCATTGCTGGCCCCACGCCTCCCGCGCCTGAAAGAGTGGGCCTATGCCGGCATCTTCTTCGACTTGACTGGCGCCGCAGCGTCCCACGCCCTCTTCGGCGATCCCCCCGGAAGAATCGCGACTCCGCTCGTACTCCTCTTCGTCGCCGCCGCGTCCTGGGCTCTTCGCCCGCAATCGCGCACCTGGAAGTCGGACTCGACGCCTTCGAAGAGCGCGCAAGCAGTCGCTTTGCCCGAAGATGTCGCAGCGCACGAGGACGTCGCAGCGCACGAGCAAGGAGTCAACGCATGATCATCCTTGACCCAGCCCAATCACCGCCTCCGAGCTTGGCGCGGGCGATCGCGCGGCGTACCCGTGGCCGGACGGAAGGCCACGCCACGCGTTTGATGAGCCCGTCCGGCTTCGGCCAGATCCTGAAGCCATTCGTGTTTCTCGACCTTTTCGACCATGAGGGTGCGCCCTTCGACGGAGGCCTGCATCCCCACTCGGGGATCGCCACCCTGAGCTACGTCGTGGAAGGCGCGGTCAGCTATATCGACCCGGACAACGTCAGGGCACACTGCCGGCCGGCGGCGTCGAATGGACGCAGGCTGGACGCGGGATGTGGCACGGGGGCGGCCTCGACAAACCAGGCCGGACGCGCGGCTTGCAGCTCTGGATCGCCTTGCCGCCGCAACTCGAATTGGGCCCGACCATCAGCATCTACCAGGCTCCTGAAGATGTGCAGGAAGACGGTCCGGCGCGCGTCCTCCTCGGCAGCTACGGATCCGCAGCGAGTGCCCTTGAGTCCCCCTCGCCGATCAACTATCTCGCGGTACGGCTGTCGAGGGAGTAGCGAATCGATACGTCCGGTGGAGCAAAACGGACATCTACCCGGTCACGGCTCCCCCTTCAGCCGCAGCGCGAGCTGATACACCTCCCGCTTCGAATGCCTTCCCGCGAACGCCTCCGCGATGCTCTTCGGGCTCTCCCCCTTCGCGAGCCGCCCCCGCACCTCGTCCTCGAGCGTCGCCACATCCGGCACCTCCTCTTCCGGCGCCCCCCGCACCACGATCACGACCTCTCCCTTCACCTCCCCCGCAAACCTCCGCTCCAGCTCCGACAGCCTCCCTCGCGCCAGCTCCTCGTGCAGCTTGGTCATCTCTCGCGCCACCAGGGCCGGCCGATCCCCGAACACTTCCCGCAGCTCCGCCAGCGTCCGCCCCACCCGCTGCGGGGCCTCGTAGAACACGAGCTGCGTCCGCAGCCCGGCCAGCTCCGCCAGCATTTCCGCCCGGTGCGAAGCCTTCCGCGGCAAAAAGCCCACGAAATGAAATCGCCCCTCCGGAAATCCGCTCACGCTCACGGCGGCAATCGCCGCGCTCGCCCCCGGCACCGGCACCACCGCAATCCCCTCCTCCACCGCGCGCCGAACCAGCACCGCCCCGGGATCGCTCACCGCCGGCGTCCCCGCATCCGTCACCAGCGCCAGGGACTCGCCGCCGGCGAGCCGCCGCACCAGCGGCTCCACCCGTACCGACTCGTCGAAAGCCGGCAGCGAGTACAGCGGCTTCTGGATCCCCAGGTGGTTGAGCAGATTCCCGGAGTGCCGCGTGTCCTCCGCGATCACGCCGTCGCAAGCGGCGAGCACCTCCCGCGCCCGGGCGGTCAGGTCGCCCAGGTTCCCGATCGGCGTCGCCACCACGTAGAGAGGCATGAGCGGGCTGGAGCATACCCGCTCTCCGGTCTTCAGCCGGCGCGCCTACTCGAAAGCGCTTTCGAAGTGGGTCAACTCCGGTCCGGAAGGCCCGTCCACCACCGCAATCACGTCGAACCGCGCCGCCCGGGCGGGCCCGCGGCGCTGCGCCAGCCAGTCCCTCGCCGCAGCGATCACGCGCCGCTGCTTCCGCGCCCCCACGGTCTCCTCCGGCCCTCCGAACGCCGAGGTCGCGCGCGTCCGCACCTCGACGAACACCAGCACGTCGCCCTTCTCGGCGATCACGTCCACCTCGCCGGCGCGGCAGCGGTGGTTCCGCGCCACGATCCGGTAGCCGCTCTTGCGCAGCAGCTCCGCCGCCGCGTCCTCGCCCAGTGCGCCGAACCGTGCCCGGGTCACGCCTGCAGGACCAGATCGGCGGTGCCGGCAGGCGGCGCCTCGGCCACGCGGTGGATCACCTGCGTCTGCGTGCCGATGCCCTTGAGCATCTTGGCGATCAGCGCCCGCTTGGCCGGCTCGAGGGTCGCGAATGCGTCGTCGATCAGGATGGGCAGCCGCTTGTATCCCGCCACCCGCTCGATCAGCGCCATCCGCAACGCGACGAACACCAGGTCGCGCAACGGCGGCGGAAGCGACATGTACGCGCCGCTGCGCCCGTCCGGCGCGGCGAAGGTCAGGGCCCCTTTCTCGTCGGGCTTCCCGGAGACCACCCGGCGATCGGTGAGCGCCTGCAGGTATGCGGTGAGGCGCGGCGACATCTGCGACCAGAGCTCGTCCACGCTCAGGTTGAGCAGCTCGGCGGCCTGGGACACGTAGTGCCGGGGAACCTCGGCCTCCGGGATGGTGGCAGACTTCTTCGCGCCGGAGATGCCCATCGCGTGCTTCAGATCGGCCTCGATCTCGCCGACCCCCCGCGAGAAGCCGGTCTGATGCACCTGCTCCTCCAGCTTGGCCTTCTCCGCCTCCAGGAGCGGGAGCTCCACGGCGACCCGCAGCACCTCGGGCTCGGTCTTCAGCTTCTGCAGCTTCTCCAGCGCGACCTCGCGGCGCTTGACCACCAGCTCGCGCTCCTTGAACACCTCCAGCAGGTCCTGGGGCGAGTCCACCTTGGCGGAGCGCAGGGCGGCCTTGAGCGGCACCTGCTCGGCCTCGTAGTCCTTCTTGATCCGGACCTCGCGCTCCTTCAGCTCCTGCGCGTAGGCGGCGGACTCCTTGTCGGCCTCGTCGCCCTCGATCCAGCGCAGCACCGACACCAGCGGCCCGAGGAGCGGCACGAGCCCCAGCAGGGCGATGGGAGGCCGCTTGAAGAAGAACGCGGCGGCGTACGACGCGGCGCCCAAGAGGAAGCCGCCGTAGAACCAGGGGCTGGTGAGCACCGGCTCGGGCGGCGGCGTCTCCGTCTGCGCGGCCTTCTGGCGCTTCTTCTGCACGTCCGCCAGGGCGTCGTCCCGCTTCTTCAGATCCTCCTTGGCGCGGGAAGCCTTCGCCTTGAGCTCCTTGATCTCCTCGGGAGACCAGGGCGACCGCTTCAGCTCGTTCTGCGCCGCCGCCAGCTCGGCCTCGGCGTGCTGGAGCCTCTCCGCCAGGATCTTCAGATCGTGCACGCGCTGGGCGACCTTGAAGAGGCGGTCCTGCAGCGCCTCGAAATTCCTGGTCATCTCCAGCTCGTCCTTGAGGGCCTTCACCCGCGGCTGGTCGACGTAGGCCTCGTTCGCCGCGGCGGCCGCCTTGCCCCGCAGCGAGGGCAGCTCGTTGACCTCGAGCACGAAGAAGCCGGTGAAGGCGTCGGCCGAGGGCATCCCGCACTCGACGCGCAGGAAGGAGTCGATCTCCAGCGCGTCGTCGGTGACCTCCTCGAACTTCCGGGTCCCGGGGTCCAGGCGCAGGAGCTGCCGCGTCCCGCCGAGCTCGCGCAGCAGCCGATGCGGAGTGCCGTTGCCGGAGAGCAGGCCGACGCCGACGCGCGTAGGCCCTCCGCCGTCGACCAGCCGCTTGGGATCGTCGGGAGCCGGGCAGAGCGCAGCGGTGAGCGCCGCCCGCAACGACGCCGCCTTGGACACCACAGCCACGTACCCCGTCTTGAGCGAGAGCTGGCCGTCCCCGGGCAGGTCCTTGACCTTCTGGAACAGCAGCTCGGTGAGCTGCACTCTCGCCCCCCCACGTTGCCCCGGACGGATCCGCGGCTTACTGCGACGCGCCACCTTCTTCGGCGCTCTTGAGCCGCGCGGCCTTGCCCTGCAGCTCGCGCAGGTAGAAAAGCCGCGCCCGCTTCACCTTGCCGCTGGTGATGATCTCGATCTTGTCGATGCGGGGAGAGTAGAGCGGGAAGATGCGCTCCACCCCCACGCCGTAGCTCATCTTGCGCACGGTGAACGTGGTGCTCGCGTGCCCGCGCTTCTTGCGGATCACCACGCCCTCGAAGATCTGGATGCGTTCCTTGTCGCCCTCGCTGATCTTCGTGTGCACCCGCACGGTGTCGCCAACGCGGAACTCGGGAATCTGTCCCCGAACCTCCGGCTTGACGTTCCGCTGCTCCACCAGCTCGATCGCCTTCGAACGCATCTTCGTACCCTCGTCTGATTACCGGTCGCCCAAAAACAATACCCCGTCAAGCCTTCTGCCGGGTGAGCAGATCGGGGCGGCGCTCGCGTGTGCGCGCCACCGCCTGCTCATGCCGCCACTGCGCGATCTTCTTGTGATCCCCCGAGAGCAAAACCTCCGGCACCCGCATGCCGCGGAACTCGGGCGGCCGGGTGTACTGCGGTCCCTCCAGGAGCCCGTCCGAGAAGCTCTCGGCGTGTGCGGAAAGCTCGTTGCCCAGCACACCGGGCACCAGCCGCGCGATCGCGTCGATCACTGCCAGCGCCGGGACCTCGCCGCCGGTGAGCACGAAGTCGCCCAGCGACAGCTCCTCGTCCACCCAGCGCAGCACGCGCTCGTCCACGCCCTCGTACCGGCCGCAGACCAGGATCAGCGAACCCGCCTCGAACAGCTCGCGGGCCCTGTCCTGCCCGAACGGCGCGCCCTGCGGAGACATGAGGATCACGCGGGCTCCGGGCAGGCGCTGGCGGGCAGCCTCGATGGCCGCCACCAGTGGCTCGGGCTTCATCACCATGCCCGCCCCCCCGCCGTACGGCACGTCGTCCGTCACCCGGTGCCTGCCGTCGGCGAAGTCGCGGATGTCGGTCACGCGCACGCGAAGAAGGCCCTTCTCGAGCGCCTTCCCGAGGATGCTCTCCTCGAGCGGCGCCGAGATCAGCCGCGGAAACAGCGTGAGCACCTCGACCGACAGCACGGCTACTCCTTCAGCTCCAGAAGCTCGAACAGCCCTTCCGGCGCGTCGACCACGATCCGGCGCGCCTCTGCCTGCACTTCCTTGACCAACGTCAGCGGGACCAGCGTTCCACCCCGCAGGCGGAGGAGATCCTGCGGCCCCGCTTCCTCCACATCCTCCACCACCCCGCGAACGTTACCGGCGGGGTCCGACACCTCGTAGCCGATCAGGTCGATCGCGTACATCTCACCGGGTGCCAGCTCCGGCAACTCCGCGCGATCGACCCGCACCTCCTGCCCGCGCAGCGCTGCCGCCTGGTCGCGGTCCTCCACGCCGCGCAGCGCGACGAGGTAACCCAACTGCACCCGCTCGGCGCGCTCGACCTCGAACGGCCGGTCCCCGAGCCACATCCTCCGGACGCGCTGCAAACCCTCCGAGCCCGCGTTGTACGGCGCGATCAGGACGCGCCCGCGAACCCCGTGCGCCCTCGCGACGCGTCCAACCGCGAGGAACGCCGTCATGGCGCTACCGCCCGGCCGGCTGGGCCCCGGACTTCTTCGCCAGCTTGATCAGCTGGGCGACGGTCGCGCTGGGCTGGGCGCCCATCTTCAACCAGTGCTCCAGCCGATCCTGCTTCAAATGGATGCGCGCGGGGCTGTAGTTTGGATCGTAGGTGCCGATCTCCTCGTTGAAGCGCCCGTCGCGGGGATTCCGCGAGTCGGTCGCAACCACGTGATAGAACGGCGATTTCTTCGCACCTCGGCGGGCGAGGCGCAGTTTGACGGCCATGGACGGAGCTCCTTGAAAAAGCGGAGTTGTTTACACGGCCTGCACGGTCGCCGTCAAGCCTAACGCGGGGGCAAGCGGGTTATCGCTCGAGCAGCCCCTTCAGGGTGGACCCGAGCTCATGGGGTCCCTCGGCGACATGGACGCCCGCGTCCCGCAGCGCCCGGAACTTGTCCTGCGCCGTGCCTTTGCCGCCCGAGATGATCGCGCCTGCGTGGCCCATCCGCTTGCCCGGCGGCGCCGTGGCCCCGGCGATGAAGCCGACCACTGGCTTGCGGTAGTTGGCCTTGATCCAGACCGCCGCGTCCTCCTCCTCCCCGCCGCCGATCTCTCCGATCAGGATCACCGCGTCGGTCTCGGGGTCCTGCGCGAAGAGCTTCATGCAGTCGACGAAGTTCATCCCGTGCACGGGGTCCCCGCCGATCCCCACCGCGGTGCTCTGCCCGAGGCCGAGCTGCGTCACCTGGTGGACCGCCTCGTAGGTCAGCGTGCCCGAGCGCGAGACGATGCCGACGCGCCCCTTGCGGTGGATGTGGCCGGGCATGATCCCGATCTTGCACTCGCCCGGCGTGATCACGCCCGGGCAGTTGGGGCCGATCAACCGGGTCGGCGAGCCCTGCATGGCGCGCTTCACCTTGACCATGTCGTCGATGGGAATGCCCTCCGTGATGCAGACCACCAGCGGCACGCCGGCGTCCACGGCCTCGAGGATCGAGTCGGCCGCGAACGGCGGCGGCACGAAGATCACGCTGGCGTTGGGGCGCATCTCGCGCGCCGCCTGCGCGAGCGTGTCGAACACCGGGACCTTGTCGTCGAGCTTCTGACCGCCCTTCCCGGGGGTGACGCCCGCGACGATGTCGGTCCCGTACGCGAGCATCTGCCTGGTGTGGAACGAGCCCGCGCTGCCGGTGATGCCCTGGACCACCACGCGGGTGTCCCTGTTGACGAGGATGCTCATGCGCGCTCTCCCGAGTCGGTGAACCGGCCGAGGTCGGCCGGGTCCGGGTAGCCCAGCTCCCGGTGCAGCTTGACCGCGATGCTCTCGGCTTCGCCGCCGTCCGCGCGGCGATAGACCCATCCGAGCGGAAAGAGGTGGCGGACGCCCTTGTCGGCCGTCATCACGCGCACGGCGGGTCCCAGCGCGTGTCCCGGCACCCACTGGCCGCCGAAGTTGCGGACCAGCACCTCGCCCAGCCAGCAGCCCAGGGCGTCACGGAACTCGGCGTGCGTCGCGAGCCGCGTCGCCAGGTCGTCGACGTAGCGCAGCTCGTCGCGCGCGAACGTGAGCGCGATCCGGTGCTCGCGAAGAACGGAGACGAAGTGCTCCGCGCTGTCGCGGAAGTCGGCGGCCCCGGGCTTGCCGAGGAGGTTGCGGAAGATGGCGGAGACGATTCCCACTCAGGCCTTGTTGGCGGCGGCCACCGCCTTCCGGGCCGCGTCGCCCAGATCGTCAGCCGGCGTGATCGCGAGCCCGCTCTGGGCGAGCAGCGCCTTGCCCTGCTCGACGTTGGTGCCTTCCAGCCGCACCACCAGCGGGACGTCGAGCTGCACCTGCTTCGCCGCGGCGATGATCCCCGCGGCGATCACGTCGCACTTCATGATCCCGCCGAAGATGTTCACCAGTACCGCTTTTACTTGTGGGTCGGCGAGGAGCAGCTTGAAGGCCGCGGTGACCTTGGCCTCGTCGGCGCCGCCGCCCACGTCGAGGAAGTTGGCCGGCTTGCCGCCCGCGAGCTTGATCATGTCCATGGTGCTCATCGCCAGGCCGGCGCCGTTCACCATGCAGCCGATGTTGCCTTCCAGGCCCACGTAGCTGAGGTCGTGCTCCTTGGCCTGGGCTTCTCGCGGGTCCTCCTCGTCCGGGTCGCGCAGCGCGGCGAGGTCCTTGTGGCGGAAGAGCGCGTTGTCGTCGAGGTTGATCTTGGCGTCGAGGGCGAGGACCTCACCCTGCTTGGTGACCACCAGCGGGTTGATCTCCACGATGCTGGCGTCCGTCGCCTCGCAGGCGCGGTACATCGCCGAGGCGAAACGCACGAAGCTGTTGACCGCGTTCCCGGAGAGGCCCAGGCCGAACGCGAGGTCCCGCGCCTGGTAGCCCGCCAGCCCGACCACCGGATCGATGGCCGCCCGCAGGATCTTCTCGGGGTGCTTCGCCGCCACCTCCTCGATCTCGACGCCGCCCTCGCTGGAGGCCATCATCACGTTGCGGCCGATGGCCCGATCGAGCGTGACGCCGAGATAGAGCTCGCGCGCGATGTCGCAGCCCTCCTCGATGTAGACCTTCCTGACCCGTTGGCCCTGTGGCCCGGTCTGGTGGGTGACGAGCTGCATGCCCATCATCTTCTTGAAGAGCTCGCCCGCCTCCTCGGGGCTCCGGGCCAGCTTCACGCCGCCGCCCTTGCCCCGGCCGCCGGCGTGGATCTGGGCCTTCACCACGACGACGCCCTTCCCGCCGGACAGCTCCCGCGCCGCGGCGACGGCCTCTTCGGCGGACTGGACCAGCTTGCCCCGGGGGACGGCAACCCCGTAGCCGCGAAGCAGCTCCTTGGCCTGGTACTCGTGGATCTTCATGACGGCGCCTCAGTTACACCGCGAAGGCGAGCCGTGCAAGCGAAGGTGCGAGCGGGCGCGGCCTTTCCACGCAGGCGGAATCACAGGAGAAGATTCCAGAAAAGCACGCGTAGCCCCTGCTGCCTGACGGCGGCCGGTCCTACGCGGCCCAGCTCCGGCGCGTCCCGAGCAGCTCCTCGAACTGCGAGCCCTCGACGGGGCGGCTCAGGTGATACCCCTGCGCGTACGAGCACCGCATCTGCCGCAGGAGCACGAGCTGCTGCTCCGTCTCCACGCCCTCCGCCACCACCTCCATGTCCAGGCTGCTGGCCAGCGCGAGGATGGTGTTGACGATCTCCAGCGCCTCGTCGGTCGAGCCGATCCGCTGGATGAAGCTGCGGTCGATCTTCAGCGTATCGATGGGGAACTGGTGCAGGTAGCTCAAGGAGCTGTACCCGGTGCCGAAGTCGTCGAGGTCGATGCGCACTCCCATCGCCCGCAGCTCGGTCATGGTCTGGGCCACCCGCGGATGCTTGTCCATCAGCAGGGACTCGGTGACCTCCAGGCGCAGCGAGCGCGGAGAGAGCCGCGTCTCTTGCAGCACGTCGGCCACCTGGGCCACGAGCCCTGGCACCTGGAACTGCCGCGAGCTCAGGTTCACGCCGATCTCGAGGTGCGGCTGGCCGAGCTTGTCCTGCCACTCCTTCATCTGCCTGCACGCCTCCTTGAGCACCCAGGCGCCGATCTCCAAGATCAGCCCGTTCTCCTCGGCCAGCGGGATGAACTCCAGCGGCGGCACCAGGCCGCGCTCCGGATGCTTCCAGCGCAACAGCGCCTCGGCCCCGGTGATCTGGCCGGTGGTGAGCGAGACCACCGGCTGGTAGTGGAGCCGGAACTCCCGGCGCTCCAGCGCGCGGCGCAGCGCGGTTTCCAGGTGTAGGAGCTCCACCGCCCGGTCGTGCATGCTGACGTCGAACTCCACGCAGCGGCCGCGGCCCTGCGCCTTGGCGCGGTAGAGCGCGGTGTCGGCATCGCGCAGGATGTCCTCGGGTCGCGCGTAGGAGGCGCTGCCGTGGGCGATGCCGATGGAGGCGCCGCTGAAGACCTCCTCGTTCCCGAGCAAGAAGGGCGTCTTGAGCTCCTGGTGCAGGCGCTCGGCGACGCTGCGGGCGGCCTCGGCGGTCGGGACGTCCTCGAGCAGGATGGTGAACTCGTCGCCGCTCAGGCGGGCCACGGTGTCGCCCGGCCGCAGCGCGGCCTCCAGCCTGCGCCCCACCTCGATCAAGAGCTGATCGCCGAGCGCGTGGCCGAGGCTGTCGTTGATCACCTTGAAGCGGTCGATGTCCAGGACCAGCACCGAGAAGCTGGTGCGGTGCCGCCTCTTCTCCAGGGCCAGCCGGTGCTCGAGACGGTCGAGGAAGAGCGCGCGGTTGGGCAGCCCGGTGAGCGAGTCGTGGAAGGCGCCGTGCAGCAGCTTGTCGGCGGTGCGCCGGCGCTCGGTCACGTCGGTGCCCACCGCGGCGGAGCCGATCAGGCGTCCGTCCTGCTCGCGGAGCGGGAGGATGTTCCACTCCACCACCCGCATCTCGCCGGAGCGCGTGAGCACCTCGCGCTCCTCCAGCAGGTTGAAGGTCCCGCCCTTCAGGCCGTCGACGTAGCCGGCTTTGCGCCGCTCGCGCTGGTCCTCGGCCACGCAGAGGTCGAACCAGTTCCTTCCTAGCAGCTCCTCGCGCGCGTAGCCGGTGACGCGCAGCGCGGCGTCATTGCAGAACTGGATCCCGCCCTCCATGTCGAGCTGGAGGGCGAGGAACTGGGTCCGCTCCAGCACCTCGCGCAGCCGGCGGTCGGCTTCGCGCGAGGCCGCGTCGGCGCGCACGCGCTCGGTCACGTCGAGCACGGCCCCGCTGATCAGCGGCTTCCCGTCGATCTGCACCGCCCGCTGGTGTGCTTCGAGGTAGACGAGCTGGCCATCGCGGCGCACCGCGCGGATGACGTATGGAGCTCCCGCTTTCGCCCTGGCCTTCACGAGCGGCAGGTCCGGCGGGTAGACGAACGGCAGAAAGGAGCCGCCGACGAGCTCCTCGGGCTTGCAGCCCACCATCTCGGCCGCCCGGGCGTTGGCCCACAGGATCCGGTCTCCCGACAGGACGTACAGGCCCGCGAGACAATGATCCAGCAGCGAAGGAAGTTGGTCGGGACGCATCGCGGTCCTTCAACAATACAGCCCTCGTCCGGGGGCGCGACAAAGCGACTTTCGCGCACCGCCGGGCCTGATAGGCTCCGGTCGTGCGCGCGTTCTTCTGCGACACATACGAGGTCGCACTTCCTGCGGGACACCGCTTCCCGATGCCGAAATACCGCATGCTGCGGGAGCGCCTGCTCAGCGAAGGCGTGCTCGGCGCGGAGCAGCTGGAGGAGTCGGACCTGATCGACCGCCCTTCCCTGCTCCTGGCGCACGCCCCCGAGTACCTGGACGCGGTCTTCTCCGGCACGTTGTCCGATGCCGAACAACGGCGGCTCGGCTTCCACTGGAGCCCCGCCCTAGTGCGGCGCTCGCGGGCGAGCGTGTTCGGCACGGTGGCGGCGGCGCGCGCGGCGCTGCGCGAGGGCATCGCGGGAAACCTGGCCGGCGGCACGCACCACGCCTACGCGGACCGCGGAACCGGCTTCTGCGTCTTCAACGACATCGCGGTCGCCATCCGGACGCTGCAGCGGGAAGGCTCGATCGACCGCGCGCTGGTGGTGGACCTGGACGTGCACCAGGGCGACGGCACCGCGGCGATCTTCGCGGGCGACGAGAGCGTCTTCACCTTCTCCATGCACGGCGCGAAGAACTTCCCCTTCCGCAAGCAGCGCTCGTCCCTCGACGTGGACCTGCCCGACGGCTGCCGGGACGCGGAGTACATCGGAGCGCTCGAGACGCACCTGCCGGCGGTGCTCGATCGCGCGCGGCCCGACGTCGTCTTCTTCCTGGCCGGCGTGGACCCGCTCGAGCACGACCAGCTCGGGCGGCTCAAGCTCTCGCCGGCAGGGCTGCGCCTGCGCGACCGGATGGTCGCGACTGCCGCGCACGACCGCGGACTTCCCCTGGTGCTCACGCTCGGCGGCGGCTACTCGAACCCGATCGCTCTATCGGTCGACGCGCACGTCGGTACCTGGCGCGAGGCCGCGGACGTCTTCAGGGCACGCTGCTGACCCAGTCGCCCGACGGCGCAGGCAACCGGCGAAGCTTCTGCTTGTGCATCTTCGTCTTCTCCCGGCGGGCGCCGTGCTGCCGCTCCTGCACGCGGGACTGCACGCCTCCAGCCGCGATCAGGAAAACCCCGGCCGCGGCGAGCGAGACGAAGCCCAGGGGAAGGTGCCAATGCCAGCGCCAGTTCGGCGGCTCCTTCTCCAGTAGTGCTGGAGGCTCGAGGCGGGTCGCGTGGACGAGCTCGCGCACATCCTGCGCCAATGTGAGCGTCACGGAGTGGATGAGCGGTTCCATACCACCCGTTTGACGCACCGTATGACCGGTCGTTTCAATCCAATAAATTCAAGCCGTTGACCCCCCTGACTTTTTCCACTTCGTGACGGGTCACCGTGGCAAGCGCGATCAGCGCCGCGTCGCCGGTGTGAAGTTCAGCGAGGACCGCTCAGCGAACGGCCTTTCTGACGCGTGCTCGCACGAACTCCGCCGTGACCAGCGCTCCACTCGCAAGCGCGTTCGCTGCCAACGCCAGCTCTGTCACGGCGGAGTCGCGGGCGACGAGCATCTTGCCGCTTCGTACAGCAGCGCGTTCCCGAGCACGCACTTCCGGACCCATCGAAATCCGACGCTACCGAGCGACGGCCAGATTTCCGGCTCCACTGGCCGGCTGTTTGGCCGCCGACCGGTTGGCGATTGACCAGCCGCGTAGATCCGTGCACACAGTTTCTTGGTGAAGAGACTCATCTTGTAACCGGATGCAGCAGCACAACCACGTCGAACGGAAGATGTACCCGCGCCTGCAGGCGCCGGTTTACTTCACACGCGCCCACTTCCCCTGGCGGCTCAAGAAGCGGCCGACCGGCAAGACCCCGGCAGGCGTTTGCGTCTTCAGCGACGAGCCGCCCGGCCAAGGTGATTCGCTGCATGCCGAGATCTTCCTGCTCGACGGAACGAGCGTGACCTGCCGGGTCGTCGTCGCCTGGGTCGACGAGTTGCCGCTTGGGGCGCCCAGCCGGTACGAGGTCGGTCTCGCGTTCACGGCAATCCGCCCCGGTGACCGCGAACGTCTCGGCCCGGTCCTCGCGCGCCAGTAGGAAGGCAAGCCAGCCTGCCTGTGCGCCAGCAGGTCGGCAGTCCGTCCGTCAGAAGAAGAGGGTGCTCGCGCTCGCCACGTTCGAGTAAAGACCGAGGTTGCCTGCCGCGTCGGTCGCGCGTACCCGATAGCTGTAGCTCGTGTTCAGCGAGAGCCCTGTATCGTTGAAGGACGTGCCATTCACCGCAGCGATCTGGGCGAAAGCCGTGCAGCCGGACCCCTGGCACCGCTCTACCAGATAGCCGGTCACTCCCACGTCGTCCGTCGCGGCCATCCACATTAGATTCATCTGGCCTCCGGTCCTCGCGACTGCAGCCAGCCCCGTGGGCGCGGTGGGAGCTTGCGTGTCCGGAGGCGGGCTGGGCAGATCCCCACCTTCCCAACCCGTGAACGTGAACGCCGGGCTGAGCGCCTCGATACCAACATCGCCTGCGCCGTACGACCCGTCGGTCGTGAACCTGAACTGCGAGACGCCGTTGCGGAACACCTCGAGAGTGTTCCCGTCCGCGGTCAGCCGCCACTTGTCTCCCGGCAGGATGAGCGGGGTGAAGCTGCGGACCTGGGTAAAAGCGCCGTCCGGGGTCAACTTGAACAACCCCGACCCAGACGGGTTGTCCGCCCAGAGAAACAGCAGCCATCCGGTCGGCCCGGCGTTGTTGCGGTCGATCCGGACGATCGGTCCGCCGCCGCCGCTGGTCACCGTGCCCAGGGTCACCTCCGAGTACTGCCGGGCCGGTGGTGCGATGCTCCAGACGCCGGAGGCGTTGTGCTCGGAGTCCTTGCCGATGACCAGGCCGCCTGCTTTCCGGAAACCCGCGTATCCCGGCAGCGGATACCAGCGGTCGCCTTCGTCCAGCGGATCTTCGATTCCGAGGAAGTTGGAGGAGTCATGGGTGCCCGACGAGGCGGGGGCGGCCGCCGTCGACCAGGACGCGATGGTCGCGTCGGTCAAGGCCGAACTGCCGGCGAAGGCGAGCATCCCCGATGTGCCTCCGGAATACTTCGTCGCGTCCGGACCCGTGTTGTAGATGAAGTGGCGCACGCCGTTCTTGATCCCGTAGATCAAGAGGCCGCGCGCGATGAGGCGGAGGTCGTCTCCCTCGATCACGGGGGAGGTCGCCAGGATCGGAGTCGCCGAGTAGCTCGTCCCGTTCGCGTCGAGGCGATAGAGGTTGTTGGGCCCACCGTTCGGCCCGCTCGCCCACCACAAGTAATGGCTGTCCACCGACGCGCCGGACGTCTGGACCCGGACGATGGGGCCCACGTTGCTGAAGCCGGAGCCCAGGTGCCCGACCACGATCTCGGAGGAGTGGTCAGCCGGGACGACCGCCGTGGTCCGGGCCCCCGCGTGATCGGGCCCGAACCGGTCGGGGAAAGCTCCGTTGCTCTTCTGGAACCGGCCTCCGTTGGGCGACAGCGACGTGAGCGGCGCCCAGGCGCCGTTCTCGAAGAGCGGATCCTCCGCGCCGGCGAAGCCGGAGGACGCGATGGGAGCGGCAGCCGCGGCGGCGGGCAGCGCCGCCGCGGCGAACAGAGCGAGGGCCTTCACTTGCGCGAGCCTCCAGGTCATCGAGGTCACGGCAAGAAGGCCGCGTTGACCGATCTCGCCGCCCGGATCGTCACGGTGCAGACGTTGCCGGACACCGAGTCGCAGCCCGTCCAACCGCTGAAGAGCGAGAGGAGCGCCGGCGACGCCGTGAGGGTCACCACCGTCCCGTAGTTGAAGCTCACCGAGCAGTTCGACCCGCAGTTGATCTGGGCCGCGCTGCCAGGGCTCGAGGTGGAGGTCACCGTGCCGTTGCCCGTCAGCAGGTGCGACTTGGTGACCGTCAGTGGGAAGGTCTGCAGCGTGAACGTGGCGGTCACCGACCTCGCCGCGTTCATCGTGACCGTGCAGGTTGCGCCGGAGACCGAGTCGCATCCGGTCCAACTGGTGAAGTTGGACCCGGTGGCGGGCGTGGCCGTCAAGGTCACGACCGTACCGACCTCGTAGGAAGTCCCGATCGGCGGGCGATTCGAGGTGGAGGTCACAGTGCCCTGGCCGTTACCCGCCTTCACGATGGTCAACGGCACGGTCGGCAAGGTCACCGTGAAGCTGCTCGCGCTCGTCGCGGTGCCCGCCGCCGTCGTCACGCCCACGGGTCCTGTGCCGGCCCCGGACGGAACGATCGCCTGGATCGCCGCGTCCGACTGGACGGTGAAGGTAGCGCCCACCCCGTTGAACGTCACCGAGCTGGCTCCGGTCAGGCCCGAGCCGCTGATCGTCACGCTGGTTCCCACCGGCCCGCTCGCGGGCGTGAAGCTCGCGATGGTGGGCGGTGCGACCACCGCAAAGGCACCAGGGCTTTGTGCCGTGCCGTCGGAGGTGGTCACGCTCACGGGTCCGGTGGTGGCTCCAGCCGGAACGGCGGTCTGGATCGCGGTGTCGGAGGACACGGTGAAGCTAGCGCTCACTCCGTTGAACGCGACCGACGTCGCCCCGGTCAGGTTCGTGCCGTTGATCGTCACTGCCGTACCCACGCGCCCGCTCGCCGGCGAAAGGCTCGCGATGGTCGGTGGGATCAGCACCGTGAACGCGTTCGCGCTGTTCGCGGTGCCTCCGGAAGTCGTCACGCTCAGCGGCCCGGTCGTGGCTCCTGCCGGCACCGCCGTCTGGATCGCCGTGTCGGAGGATACCGTGAAGCTCGCGCTCACTCCGTTGAATGCCACGGCCGTGGCGCCGGTGAAGCCGCTTCCGCTGATGGTCACGCTAGTGCCCACCCGTCCGGTTGTAGGCGTGAAGCTGAAGATCCCCGGCGCCTTCAGCACGGTGAACGCGCCGGAGCTGGTCGCCGTGCCGCCAGGTGTGGTCACGCTCAAAGGTCCGCTCGTGGCTCCCGCAGGGACCGAGGTCTGGATGGCGGTATCGGAGGAAACCGTGAAGGTCGCACTGGTTCCGTTGAACGCGACCGCCGTAGCCCCGCTGAAGCCCGTGCCGCTGATGGTGACGCTCGTGCCGGCCGTTCCGGACGCGGGCGAGAAGCCGGAGATCGCCGGCGGCTTCACCACGCTGAACGCGCTGGAGCTGGTCGCCGTGCCTCCGGGCGTGGTCACGCTGATCGGCCCGGAGGTGGCTCCTGCCGGTACCGAGGTCTGGATGGCGGTATCGGAGGACACCGTGAAGCTCGCGCTCGTCCCGTTGAACGCCACGGCCGTCGCGCCGGTGAAGCCGCTTCCGCTGATGGTCACGCTGGTGCCCGCTGGTCCGCTCGCGGGCGTGAAGCCGGAGATCCCCGGACCGTTCCCCACGGTGAACGAGCCGGAGCTGGTCGCCGTGCCGCCGGGGGTGGTCACGCTGATGGGTCCGGAGGTGGCGCCCGCCGGCACCGTCGTCTGGATCGCCGTGTCGGAGGACACCGTGAAGCTCGCGCTCGTCCCGTTGAACGCCACGGCCGTCGCGCCGGTGAAGCCGCTTCCGCTGATCGTCACGCTGGTGCCCACTCGTCCGCTCGAGGGCGTGAAGCCGGAGATCACCGGACCGTTCACCACGGTGAACGAGCCGGAGCTGGTCGCCGTGCCGCCGGGAGTGGTCACGCTGATGGGTCCGGAGGTGGCGCCCGCCGGCACCGTCGCCTGGATCGCGGTCGCGGAGGTGACGCTGAAGGTCGCACTGGTCCCGTTGAACGCGACCGCGCTGGCGCCCGTGAAGTTCGTGCCGCTGATGGTCACGCTGGTTCCCACCGGACCGCTGGCAGGCGTGAATCCGGAGATCGTCGGCGACTGTACGGTCCCGGCTGCGGCGGGGTCTCCGCCCTCCCATCCCATGAAGGTGAACGCCGAC
>DASQAS010000068.1:0-23235 GCA_035635635.1 Myxococcales bacterium
GCTGAGGCTCCGCCGGATGTCCGGCGTTGTCGCGAACGCGTCTACCTCGACGGGACAAAGGCAACTCGTTTGTAGCCAGTGGGTGACGAACAAGTTAGGGTTCGCGGATGTACAGCTCATACCATCTGGGCCGGGCATTGACCGCGCCGCTCAACACCTGGGCTGGCGCGCTGCGGGCCCTGTGGTCGCATCCCGCCTTTCCGGTGACCTCCACGCCGTTCGGGCGCGCCGTCGCCGGCGCCAGCGAGCTGCTCGAGCGCATCACCCGGCGCTATTCCAAGCCGCCCTTCGGGATCGCGCAGGCGCTGATCGGCGGGCGGATCGTCGCCGTCCGCGAGGTGCCCGTGCTGCGGACGCCGTTCTGCGACTTGATCCGCTTCGAGCGCGACGTCTCCCGGCAGGACCCGAAGGTGCTGCTGGTGGCGCCGCTCTCCGGCCATCACGCCTCGCTCTTGCGCGATACGGTCGAGCGCCTCCTGCCGGACCACGATCTGTACGTCACGGACTGGGTGGACGCGCGGCTCGTCCCGCTCTCGGCCGGGCCGTTCGATCTGGACGACTACATCGAGCTCTTGCAGCGCTTCATCCACTCCATCGGCTCCGACGTGCACGTGATCGCGGTGTGCCAGCCGAGCGTGCCGGCTCTGGCCGCGATCGCGCTGATGGCGGAGGAGGGCGACCCGGCCACGCCGCTGAGCATGACGTTGATGGCGGGCCCCGTCGACACGCGCGTGAACCCGACCCGGGTCGACTGCCTCGCTACCGGCCGGCCGCTGAGCTGGTTCGAGCTGACCGCCATCCACCGGGTGCCGGCGTGGGAGCCAGGGTTCCTGCGCAGGGTCTATCCCGGCTTCTTGCAGCTCACCGCGTTCGTCTCGCTCAACCCGGGGCGCCACGCGGACGCGCACCGCAAGCTCTACCGGGATCTGCTGGCGGGCGACGAGGAGAGCGCCGAAGCGCATCGCCGCTTCTACGACGACTACCTGGCGGTGATGGACGTGCCGGGCGAGTATTATCTGCAGACCATCGCCAGCGTCTTCCAGCGGCACGAGCTCGCCCGGGGGGAGATGACCTGCCGGGGCAAGCCGGTCCGGCCCGAGGCGATCACGCGCACCGCGCTGCTCACCGTCGAGGCCGAGAACGACGACATCACCTCCGTGGGTCAGACCGCCGCCGCGCACGCGCTGTGCAGCAAGCTGCCGGCGAAGCGGAAGAGCCGGCACGTGCAGCCGGGCGCCGGCCACTACGGTGTGTTCAGCGGCCGGCGCTGGCGCGAGGAGATCGCGCCGCGGATCGCAGGGTTCATCCGCAAGCACGGCTGAAACCGGCCGCTGCCAGTCTCTCTCGCCGGTCGCCTCGCGCGGGGTTATGAATCGCGCGGTGGAGGCGGCCATGACCCTGACGCGCGAAGAGCTGCAGCTCCTCGACGGCTGGTGGCGAGCGGCGAACTACCTCACCGTCGGTCAGATTTATCTACAGTCGAATCCCCTCTTGCGCGAGCCGTTGCAGGCGAAACACATCAAGCCGCGCCTGCTCGGCCATTGGGGGACCTCGCCGGGCATCAACCTGATCTGGGCGCACCTCAACCGGCTGATCGTGCAGAGAGGGCAAAGCGTGCTGCTCCTGGTCGGACCGGGTCACGGCGGTCCGGCGGCCAACGCGAATGCCTGGCTGGAGGGAACCTGGAGCGAGATCTATCCCGACGTGCCGCAGGACGCGGCGGGGATGCTGCGGCTGTTCCGGCAGTTCTCCACCCCGGGCGGAGTGCCCAGCCACGTCAGCCCGCCCACGCCAGGATCGATCCACGAGGGCGGCGAGCTCGGCTACGTGCTCACGCACGCGTTCGGGGCGGCCTTCGACAATCCGGACCTGCTGGTGGCGGCGATCGTGGGGGACGGCGAGGCGGAGACAGGGCCGCTGGAAGGATCGTGGAAGGGAGTGAGCTTCCTGAATCCGGTGCGTGACGGCGCCGTGCTGCCCATCCTCCACCTCAACGGATACAAGATCGCCAACCCGACGGTGCTGGCGCGCAAGAGCGAGGCGGAGCTCCGCAGCTTGCTGGAGGGGCACGGCTACGAGGTGTACGTGGTGGCCGGCAGCGATCCGGCCCGCGTTCACGACGCGTTCGCGGAGACGCTGTTCGCCTGCCACGACCGGATCGGCGAGATCCGCCGTGGCGCGCGCCAAGGCGGCTGGCCGGGCCGCCCGCGCTGGCCGGTGATCGTTCTGCGCACGCCGAAGGGCTGGACCGGTCCTGCCGAGGTGGACGGCGTTCCGGTCGAGGGGACGTTCCGGTCGCACCAGGTGCCGCTCCCCGGAGTGCGCGAGAACCCGGAGCATCTCACGATGCTGGAGCTGTGGCTGCGCAGTTACGGGCCGGAGGAGCTCTTCGACGCGAGGGGCCAGCCTGCGGCGCGGTTTGGCCGGCTCTGTCCAGCGGGGAGCAAGCGGATCAGCGCCACGCCGTACGCGAACGGCGGCAAGCTGCTCGAGCCGCTGCAGCTTCCGTCCACGACGCCGTTCGCGCTCGAGCTGCGCGCGCCGGGCGTCGAGCGGCGCGAGTCCACGCGCCAGCTCGGCGAGTGGCTGCGCGAGATCTTCCGGGGGAACCCGGACAACTTCCGGCTCTTCTCGCCCGACGAGCTGCTCTCGAACCGGCTGGGCGCGGTGCTCGAGGCCACGCCGCGCCGTTGGATGGAGCGGATCGAACCCGGCGACGAGAGCCTCGCTCCCGACGGTCGCGTCCTCGAGGTGCTGAGCGAGCACAACTGCGAGGGATGGCTGGAAGGCTACCTGCTCACCGGCCGCCACGGGCTCTTCGTCACCTACGAGGCGTTCGCGATGATCGTCGCATCGATGGCCAGCCAGCACGCCAAGTGGCTGGACACCTGCAACTCGCTCTCCTGGCGCGCGCCGATCGCGTCCCTGAACGTGCTGCTCACGTCCACTTGCTGGCGCAACGACCACAACGGCTTCTCCCACCAGGGGCCCGGATTCATCGACACGCTGATCTCGAAGAAGGGGGCGGTGGTGCGCGTGTACCTGCCACCCGACGCCAACTCGCTGCTGGCGGTCGCGGAGCACTGCCTCGCCAGCCGCAACTACGTGAACCTGATCGTGATCGACAAGCAGCCGCAGCTCCAGTGGCTGACGCCCGATCAGGCCCGCGCGCACGCCGCGCGGGGAGCGTCGATCTGGGATTGGGCGGGCACGGCGGCGGGTGACCCCGACGTGGTGCTGGCGTCGGCGGGAGACATTCCCACGCTGGAGACGGCCGCGGCGGCCTGGCTGCTGCGCCGCATGGCGCCGTCGCTGCGGGTGCGGGTGGTGAACGTGGTCGACCTGTTCGCCATCGCCTCGCCGCAGGAGCACCCGCACGGCATGGACGACGAGGCGTTCGAGGAGCTCTTCACGCCCGACCGCGACGTGGTCTTCGCCTTCCACGGCTACGCGAACGTGGTGCACGCGCTGGTCCACGGCCGGCGGAATGCCGCCCGGTTCCACGTCCGGGGATACGCGGAGGAGGGCAGCACCACCACGCCCTTCGACATGGTCGTCCTCAACGGGATCAGCCGCTTCCACATCTGCATGGAGGCGCTGCGGCGGGCGCGCCGCAAGCCGCCGGAGGCCGAGGCGCTCGCGCGCGAGTGCGAGGAGATGCTGGCGAAGCACGGCCGCTACGTGCGCGAGCACTTCGAAGACCTTCCCGAGATTCGCGACTGGACGTTCGCTCCGTGAACGTGCTCTGCGTGAACGTCGGGTCCTCGACGCTGAAGCTCGCGCTCTTCGACGGCGAGCGGCGCCTGGACAGCGTCCAGGTCCACGGGAACGGGCCGGCCGAGTTGGAGGAAGCCGTGTCGCGGCTCGTGGCCGCTCCACCCGAGGCGATCGGGCACCGGCTGGTCCATGGCGGCCCGAAGCTGCACCTGCCGTCGCGGATCGATCGGGGGCTGCTCTTGTCGCTGCGCGCCATCGTGCGGTTCGCTCCGCTGCACCTGCCGCCGGCGCTGGACGCCATCGAGGCGATGGACCGGCGCTTCCCCGGCGTGCCGCAGGTCGCGTGCTTCGATACCCACTTCCATTGGAACCTGCCGGAGCGGGCGCAGCGGCTGCCGATTCCGGAGTCGCTGCACGCGGAAGGCGTGCGCCGATACGGGTTTCATGGGCTCTCGTACGAGTTCATCGTCTCGCAGATGGGCGCTCGCCTGGGAGAACGGGCCGTGATCGCGCATCTCGGGAACGGGGCAAGCCTGGCGGCGGTGGAGTCGGGGCGATGCGTGGATACGACGATGGCGTTCACGCCGGCGAGCGGGGTGGTGATGAGCACGCGGCCGGGGGACCTGGACCCTGGCGTGCTGCTTCATCTGGTCGCTTCCAAGGGTGCCGGGGCCGACGAGCTGCAGCGGATGATCGATCGGGAGTGCGGGCTGTCCGCGATCTCGGGCGGGACGTCGGACATGAAGACCCTGCTGCAGCGCAGGGCCGACGACCCGCGCTGCGCGCTAGCGGTGGAGATCTTCGTGCAGTCCTGCCGGAAGGCGATCGGAGCGCTGGCGGCGGTGCTCGGCGGGCTGGATGCGCTGGTGCTGACCGGAGGGATCGGCGAGAACTCGCCGGAGATTCGGGCCGAGATCGCAGCGCGTCTGGAGCATCTGGGCGTGCGGATCGATGCGGAAGCGAATCTCGCTGCGAGGGAGAGGATCTCGACACCGGAGTCGGCCTGCGCCGTGTACGTGCTCCAGACGGACGAGGACCGGATGATCGCCAGACACGCCCGAGAAGTCGTGGGGAACTAAACGGGTTGGGCCAAGGGCGGTTCTGGAACCGGAGGCCGCAGTCCCAGATGGGCCAGCGCGGCGTTCGCTGCGTCATCCAGGGATGGCACGATCTGCAGCCGTCCCGGCTCCTCCTTCACTCCGCCCTTCTGCAGCACCGATAGCGGTTGCGGCCGCATCCCAGCCACGATGCAAAGGACTCCCTGCTGCCGCAGCCGCGCCAGCACGCTCTCCAGCGCCACCAAGCCCGTCACGTCCATCGCCGGCACCGCCGACAGATTCAGGATCAGCACCTTTGGCCGCGCCCCGATGGCCCGGAACGCATCCATCGCCGCCTCCGCGGCGCCAAAGAAGAGCGGCCCGTTCACCTCGTACAGCATCACCTCGCGCGGCAGCTTCACCTTCAAGCTCGGATGCTCGTCGCTGACGAGCTGGACCGAGGCGACCTCCGCCATCCTGCGCATGAAGAGGAACGCGGCCAGGATCATCCCCGCCGTCACCGCCACCACCATGTCGAACACCACGGTCAGGGCGTAGCAGACCAGCAGCACCGCCACGTCGCTCTTCGGCGCCACGCGGACGATGTGGAAGAAGTGCTTCGCCTCCGCCATGTTCCACGCCACCATCACCAGCAGCGCGGCCAGAGACGCCATCGGGAGCCAGGAGATCAGCGGCGCCAGCGAGAGGACCGCCACGAGCACCACCAGCGCGTGCGTGACCGTCGCGAACGGCGACCGGCTCCCGTAGCGGATGCCCGTCGCGGTGCGGGCGATCGCTCCGGTGCAGGCGATGCCGCCGAAGAAAGGACAGACAAGGTTGCCGACGCCCAGCGCCAGCAGCTCGGCGTCGGGATCGTGCTTGGTCTGCTTCATCCCGTCGGCCACCACGGCGGACAAGAGCGACTCGATCGCGCCCAGCAACGCTATGGCGATCGCTGGCGGGAAGAGCGTCCGAATGGTCGACAGTCTCAAGGGAAAGCCTTGGCCGAGGTGCCACGGGAGCGCGGGCAGGGGAGGCTGGCGCGGGATCCCGTGCACCTCGACGCCGTCCACCACCGTGACGAAACGGGATCCGATCGTCGCCACGTCGAATCCCGCCATCAACTGGTGCGCGGCCCAGGCGGCCAGTGCCGCCACCGGCAGCGCGATCAGCGGCGCCGGGACCCGCTTGGTGAGCCGGGGAATGCCGATCAGCATCGCCAGCGTCAGCGCGCCGATGGCGATCTCCGGCAGGGCCACCGTGTGCCGCGCCTGCACGAAGGACCAGACGCGCTCCGCGAAATGGTCCGGATTGCGCGTCGGCCTCAGCCCGAGCAGGTCCTTGAGTTGCAGCACCCCGATCACCGTGCCGATGCCGGCAGTGAATCCGGTGGTCACCGGATGCGGGATGAACTGGATGAGACGGCCGAGGCGGAACAGGCCCATCGCCAGCAGCAGCACGCCAGCCATCGCTCCTGCGATCAGCAGTCCGCCGAGCCCGTGCCGCACCAGGATCGGCGCGAGGATGACGATGAACGCGGCGGTCGGGCCGGTCACCTGGAACCGCGACCCGCCCAATAGAGGCACGACGACGCCGGAGACGATGGCCGTGTAGAGGCCGTGCTGGGGCGGCACCCCGACCGCGATCGCCAGCGCCATCGATAGCGGGAGCGCGACGATCCCGACCACCAGCCCGGCGAGCACGTCGTGCCGGAGATCCTCCGCGGAGTACCCTTCGGACAACACCGCCCGCACCGCGGCCCCGGGAAGCGTCGAGAGGTGGGGAGGCCGTGGATGCGTGTACCGCGTTCGAGCCATGGCGCCGTCTAGCATGGCTCCAACGGCTTGCCCCCGTCATTTTCTCAGCACCTCAGCGTGCGATCTCCAGCACGTCCGCGAGCAGCGCCTGCGCGGTCACTTCCGGTCCCGCTCCCGGCCCGCGCACCACGAGCGGCTGGGCGTGGTAGCGGCGGGTGGTGAAAGCGAAGAGGTTGTCTGCCCCCGAGAGCTGTGCGCAGGGATGATCGGGGGCGAGCGCAAGCAGCCGCACTGCCGCTCGCGCGCCTTCTCGAAGACTGGCGACGTAACGCAGGACGCGACCTTCCGCAGTAGCGTCGCGCCGGCGGCGCTCCAGCTCTTCGTCGAGCACGCCGAGATGTTCCAGAAATGCGTGCAGAGGAAGATCGCGAAGCTCCGCCGGCACCAGATCCTCCACGTCCACGTCCCGCTCCTCCAGCCGCTGCCCGGCCGCGCGCGCGACGATCAGGAGCTTCCGGGCCACGTCGCGCCCGGATAGATCCGCCCGCGGGTCGGGCTCCGTGTAGCCGCGCTCGCGCGCTTCGGCGAGCAGCGCCGAGAACGGCCGCCGTCCGTCGAAGCCGTTGAAGAGGAACGACAGCGATCCCGAGAAAACGCCGGTGAGCGCGACCAGGCGATCCCCCGCGCGCGTGAGCCGCCGCAAGGTCGAGAGCGCCGGCAGCCCCGCGCCGACTGTGGCCGCGTCACCGTAGCGCATCCCTCCGGCGCTGGCCGCGGCCTGCAGCGCCTCCCACTCGCCGATCGCGCCGCCGACAGCCAGCTTGTTCGCGCTGACGACGTGCACGGCCTGCGACAGCCAGCGCGCGTGCTGGGCTGCGACGGTCTGCGCGGCGGTCGCGTCCACCATCACGCGCACGTCCGCAGCCGTCTCAATCAGGGCCGAAAGCGGACCCTCCAGATCGGGCTGTCCGCCCTCCGCCCAGAGCCGGGTCATCGCCTGGGCGGGCGCAATCCCGCGCGCATCGGCGAGGCTCCGCCGCGAGTTGGCCACGCCGACCAGCCGTGGACGAGCCCCCGGGCACGCCTCGGCGAGCTGGCGAAGCAAGGCGCCCCCGACCTGTCCCGTGCCCACCAGGGAAAGCGCGACGCTGGGTTGAGAGGACGCCATCGAGTTCTCCGCGGGCCGGCGTGCACTCCCGCGGAGAACCGCGTGGCGCTGGGTCCGCGAGCGACTGCGGGCGTCCAGCACCACCGCTCATCTTTCGGCGAGCCTCGCCCCGTGGGCGAGCTACCGCAGGAGTTGGCACCTTGAGGGGAGAGCCCCGCAGGTTGCCCCGGCTTCGAAGGGCCCATCCCTCAGCCGGTCTTGATGAGCTGGCGGCTCTCTACCAGCCCGCGCCGTGACCGTCAAACGCGCTCGGTGGCCGGGCGTTCCGCCGGCCGCGGGTTCAACGAGGCCGCTACCGCCCGGGCCACGGCGCGCGGGCTGATGCGGAGCGACTGTATCGTCAGCTTGTTCTTCAAGCCGTGGATCACCATCGGCTTTCCCTTCATCATCGCCCGATAGCCTTCCTTCGCCACGGTGGCGGCCGGCGCGGCTCCGAGGCGGAAGAGCAGCGAGCGCGAGTTCCCTGCGATGCCGGCAAACTCGGTCGCCGTCGCTCCCGGGCAGCTCACGGTAGCCGTCACGCCGGTGCCGCGCAGCTCGTACGCCAGCGCCTCGGTGAACGAATTCACGAACGCCTTGCTCGCGTAGTAGACGGCCATGAACGGCCCGGGCGGAAATCCAGCGGTCGAGCCGACGTTGAGGATGCGGCCCTGCCGCCGCGCGAGCATCGCCGGCAAGAAAGCGCGCGTCAGCGTCATCAGCGAGGTCACGTTGACCTGGATCATCTCCAGCTGCCGGGCCAGCTCCAGCTCGGCAAACGCGCCGCTGGTCCCGAATCCCGCGTTGTTCACCAGGAAGTCGACGTCCACCCCGAGGCGCGTCACCTCTTCGATCACGCGCGTGGCCCCGTCCGCCGCGCCCAGATCGGCCGGCACCACGCGCGCCTTCACGCCCTGCGAGGCCGTCAGCTCGCGCGCCAGCGTCTCCAGGCGATCGCGCCGGCGGGCGACGAGGATCAGATCGTGCTTGTCGGCGGCGAAGAGCTTCGCGTACTCGGCCCCCAGCCCCGCCGACGCTCCAGTGATCAGGGCGGTTCCCATGGGGCCGTCCTAACGCGAGTCGCGTCCCTCCGCCAGCCTGCCGGGGGAGTATCCTGCCCCGCATGTCTGCCGGGATGGACATCGGACCGGTCCGCAGCGAGCGCGAGCTGGAGCAGATCCTCGCCCTGCAACAGCGCAACCTGCCCCGCAACGTGGATCCGCTCGCCATCGCCGACCAGGGCTTCGTCACCGTCGAGCACACGCTGCCGATCCTGGGGCGGATGCACGAGCTCGAGCCCAGCATCGTGGCCCGCGACGGTCCGGCGCTGGCCGGGTACGCCCTGGTGATGCCCGTCGAGTGCCGCAGCTTCGTCCCGGTGCTGGAGCCGATGTTCCAGCGGCTGGAAGGGCTGCGGCGCCGCTTCTACGTGATGGGGCAGATCTGCATCGACGCGCCCTGGCGCGGGCGCGGCCTCTTCGACGGGCTCTACCAGGCGCACCGCGAGCATTTGCGCGACCGATATGAGTTGGTCGTCACCGAGGTCTCGGTCCGCAATCCGCGGTCGCTGCGGGCACATCTGCGCGTGGGGTTCCGCGAGATCGAGCGCTACCGCGACCTCACGGACCAGTGGGTGCTGCTGGGCTGGGACTGGTCGCCGCGCGCCTGATCGCCGACTCGGGCTCCAGCGCGGACGTGGCGAGCAGGATTCCCGCTCCGATGAAGCCGGAGACCAGCGATCCGGCGACGATCCCCAGCTTGGCCTGGATCAGCAGGCGCGGTGTTTCCGGGAACGCCAGCGCGGCGATGAAGATCGCCACCGTGAAGCCGATCCCTCCCACCACCGCCGTTCCGAGCAGCTTCGCCACCGAGGCTCCGCCGGGGATCGGAGCGAGCCCGGCGCGCACCGCCAGAAGGGTGAAGCAGAAGATCCCGGCCATCTTCCCGAGCAGGAGCCCGAGAGCGGTCCCGAGTGTGACGCCTGCCGTGAGGTCGGCGACCCGCATCGCCTGCAACGGGACGCCGGAGTTGGCCAGCGCGAACAGCGGCATGATGAAGAACGCGACCACCGGGTGCATGCTCTGGACGAAGCGCGCCAGCGGCGAGGCGAGCTTCTCGAGGCGACGCTCGATCATCAGCACGTCGGCCACGTCCACGTCCTCTTCCTCGGTCCGCTCGATGAGCTGGGAGCAGTGCTCGCTCAGCTCGCGCAAGACCTCGCGCGGCCTATGGCGTAGCCGGCCGGGGATGGCCAGGCCCAGCACCACGCCCGAGATCGTGGCGTGGATTCCCGTGTTGTGCACGGCGTACCAGAGCAGGGTGCCGCCCGCCAGGTAGAGCCCGAGGTTGGTGACGCGCCTCCGCCCCGCCACGAAGAGGACCACCGCGACGGCCGCTGCGGCGCCGAGCCACGCGATCTGGAGGCCACGCCCGTAGAAGAGCGCGATCACCAGGATCCCACCGATATCGTCGAAGATCGCCAGCGCGGTCAGGAACACCACCAGTCCCTGCGGCACGCGCTTGCGCAGGAGCGTGAGCACCCCGATGCAGAACGCGATGTCCGTTGCCATCGGGATGCCCCAGCCGTGGTGGGCCGGTGCCCCCGGATTGAATGCGACATAGATGCCGGCGGGCACCACCATTCCGCCTAGCGCCCCGACCGCAGGCAGCGCCGCCCGCCCGAGCGTGCGCAGCTCGCCGAAGAGCAGCTCGCGCTTGATCTCCATTCCCACCACGAAGAAGAACAACGTCATCAGTCCGTCGTTGATCACCTCGTGCAGTGTGAAGGTGAGCCGCGTGCGTCCGACCCCGAGGTGCAGGGGCAGCCCGAAGGCCAGGTCGTACGACCTCGGCCACGTGTTCACCCAGATCATTGCCGCGACCGCCGTCGCCAGCAGCAGGATCCCGCTCGCCGCCTCGAGCTGGAAGAACCGCTGGAACGGACGAACGACCTTCCCGAACAAGGCCATGGCGGGAGATCCTAACGGCTCGCCAGCGGCGCGAGCAGGACGACGGAGTAGCCGACGGCGGGAGCCCGGACCGGATTGGAGTAGGAGTGGCGCTGATCGGCGCGGAAGGAGACCACATCGCCCGCTCGCAGGTGGAACGACTCGCCGCCCACCACCAGGACGACCTCGCCCGATTCGCAGGTCAGGTACTCCCGGGTGCCCGGCGTGTGCGGAATGCCGGTCAGGCGGGCGAGCGGAGCGAACTCCATCCGGGCGATCTCGGAACCCGGGATCGGGTCGGGCAGGAGCTGGCGGACGCTGACCTGGCCCCGCATCCGGACGGGAACCGTGTCGCGCGGATGGAAGCGGGCGGCCGCCCGGGGCGGCGCCAGCAGCTCCTCCAGCGAGATCTGCAAGGCGCCGGCGACGCGGTGCAGGACCGCCAGCGTGGGATTGGCCGCGCCGGACTCGAGGTTCGCCCAGGTGGCGCGCGGCAGCCCGGAGAGGCGCGCCATCTGCTGCTGCGTGAAGCCGCGCGCGGCTCGCAGCTGCTTGACGTTCGCCCCGAGGTGCCCCGCCAGCGTGTCCATGCCAACCGGGTGGCATTCTGCCAATGGATTGTCAGGAATGCCAGCGCAAAGACAGGGCCGGTTACGCTCGAGGCCGGAGGTGCTGCATGGAGCTCAAGGGCAAAGGCGCGCTGGTGACCGGCGCGAGCAAGGGGTTGGGAGCGGCGCTCGCGGCCGAGCTCGCCCGGGTCGGAGCGCGAATCGCGCTGGTCGCGCGCGGCGCGGGAGAGCTGTCGCGCGTGGCGGCGGAGATCCGGGCCACGGGCGGAGAGGCCCACGCGCTGCCGGCGAACGTGGCCGACAAGCGCGCGGCGCACGCGATCGCCGGGTCGGCCGCGGCGCTGGTTGGACCGATCGAGCTGCTGATCCACAACGCGAGCACGCTGGGCCCGGTCCCGCTGCGGCTGTTGCTCGACACCGACTGCGAGGACCTGGACCACGTCCTGGAGGTGAACCTGGTCGGCCCGTTCCGGTTGACGAAGATCGTGGCGGGCGCGATGGCGCTGCGCGGCTCGGGCCTGGTCCTGCACGTCAGCAGCGACGCGGCGGTGGCGGCATACCCGCGCTGGGGCGCCTACGGGGTCTCCAAGGCCGCGCAGGACCACCTGAGCCGCATCCTCGCCGCCGAGCTGTCGCCGGCCGGCGTCCGCTTCCTGAGCGTGGATCCGGGAGAGATGGACACCGAGATGCATGCGGCGGCCATGCCCGACGCGGACCGCGCGGCGCTGCCGGCCCCGGCCGCGGTGGCCCGGCGGATCGCGAGCATGATCCGTCAGGCCGAGCGGATCGAGAACGGCGCCCGGCTCGAGGCGGGTTCCTGGAAGGAGGCCGGATGATCCCGGCGCGCTGGCCGCGGGAGGACGCCGCCAGCGAGCGGCTCCTGGTGGTCGATCCGCGCGCGGAAACCTTCCGCGACGCGCGCATCGGCGAGCTGCCTTTCCTGTTGCGGCCCGATGATCTGCTGGTGCTCAACGACGCTGCGACCTTGCCCGCCTCGCTGGCGGGCCGCGGACCGCGCGGCGAGCCGATCGAGGCGCGCCTCTTGGGCGAGCTTGCCTCAGGAACCTTTCGCGCCGTGCTGCTCGGCCCCGGTGACTGGCGCCAGCGCACCGAAGATCGCGCCGCTCCGGCGCGCGTCGAAGCAGGAGATCGGCTCGCGTTCGCCGGCTTGTCCGCCACCGTGGAGCGTGTCTCCCGCATCTCTCTCCGGCTGATCGAGCTGCGCTTCGATCGCTCCGGGGCGGACTTCTGGCTGGCGCTGTACCGGGCCGGGCGGCCGGTGCAGTACGCGTACACGTCGAGGCCGATCGAGCTCTGGCAGGTGCAGGTGGCCTACGCCTCGCGGCCGTGGGCGGTGGAGATGCCGTCGGCGGGGCGTCCTTTGCGGTGGGATCTCCTGCTGGCCTTGCGCGCCCGCGGGACCCGGTTCGCGCGGGTGACGCACGCTGCCGGTCTCTCCTCGACCGGCGACGCGGCCCTGGACGCCGCGCTGCCCTTGCCCGAGCGCTTCGAGATTCCCCCCGGGACGGTCGAGGCCGTCGCGAGCGCCCATCGCGCCGGCGGGCGGGTGATTGCGGTCGGCACCAGCGTCGCCCGGGCCCTGGAAGGAGCGGCGCAGGGCGGGGCGCTGATCGAAGGGACCGGAGAGACGGATCTGGTGATTGGTCCAGGCTACCGCCCTCGCGTGGTGGACGGGTTGCTGACCGGCACGCACGAGCCTTCCGCCAGCCACTTCGCGCTGCTGCACGCATTCGCCCCGGCCGCGCTGCTCGCGCGCGCCAGCGAGCACGCCGAGCGGGCCGGGTACCTGACGCACGAGTTCGGCGATTCCTGGCTGGTCTTGCCCCGGTCGACGGCTTAGAACCGGAGCCATGCGCCAGCAGCGAGACGGCTTCGCAGCCTGCGCAACTCGCTCTGCTTCGGCGTCTACGAAGGCCGCGCGCAGGTTGGAGCATCAGCCTCGCGCAGCCTGGCCTCGAACAGCCGCGCCTCCGGCGGGTTTCGCGCCAGCGCGAGCGCGCGCCGGAAGGACTCCGCCGCCTGCGCCCGGTCGCCCGCGCGCAGGTGGAGACGCCCCTCGGCCGCCGGCAGGAAGGGGTACTCGTCGAGCCGATCGCGGTCGGGCAGGGCGGCGAGCGCGTCGAGCCCCTCCCGCGGTCCACGCAGCTCGCCCACGGCGATCGCCCGGCTGAGCGCCACCACGGGCGAGGGCCGCAGTGCGAGCAGCAGGTCGTAGAGCTGCACGATGCGCGCCCAGTTGGTCTCCCGCACCGAGTTGGCCGAGCAGTGCTCGGCGGCGATGCCGGCCTCCAGGTGATACTCGCTGAGCTCCTCTCCCTCGGCGGATCGATCGATGATCTGGAAGCCGCGCCGGATCAGCTCCCGATCCCAGAGCGACCGGTCCTGTTCCTCCAGGAGAAGCAGCGACCCGTCCTCCGCTGCGCGCCCCGGGAGCCGCGCCGCGTGGAAGCACATGAGGGCGAGCAGCGCGAGGGTCCGGGGCGTCGCGCAGGCGGGATGCTGCGCGAGCAGCCCGCAGAGCCGCATGGCCTCACGGCACAGCTCGGCGCGCACCGGCTCGTGCGAGCCGTGATAGCCCTCGCTGAACAGGAGGTAGAGCGCGCGCTGCACGGACTCGAGGCGCTTGCCGATCTGCTCGCGTCCGGACACCTCGTAGAGCGCGCCCGCCCGCATCAGCGTGCGCTTGCCGCGGGAGATCTGCTTCTCGACGGCCGCGTCCGAGGCCAACAGCGCGGCCGCGATCTCCGAGGTCCCGAATCCGCACAAGAGCTTCAACACCAGCGCGAGCTGGGCCTGGGGCGGCAGGTTGGGCGGACAACAAGAAAACATCATCCGGAGCTGGTCGTCGGCGATCTCGCTCTCGCTGAACATCGCGTTCACGGTCGGGGACAGCGTCCACTCGCTCTGCAGCGCCAGGTCGGGCGAGAAGCGCAGCCGGGTCCGCTCGGCGCGGATCAGATCGATGGCGCGGTTGCGCGCCGCCCGCAGCAGCCAGGCTGTCGGGTCGTCGGGCAGCGGGTGGAACTTCCACAGCTCGACGGAGCGGCAGAGGACGTCCTGGACCACGTCCTCCGCCAGCGCCAGGTTGTGCAACCCGAGGATGCGCGTGAGCGCCGCCGTCATCCTCGCCGATTGGAGCCGGAAGTCGACCATCGCTACATCTGGTGGATCTGGCGGACCTCGACGCTGCCGTCGTTGTCGAAGATCGGGCAGCCGCGTGACAGCTCCACCGCCTCGTCCAGGTTCGCCGCGCTGATCAGGAGATACCCGCCGACCACGTCCTTGGTCTCGGCGTACGGGCCGTCGGTGACGACCTTCCTGCTGCCCCGGACCACCTTTCCGCCCGACTCGAGCGGGTCGCCGGCCTTGAAGTTGCCGGTCTTCGTGAGCTGCTGGATCCAGGTCGCCCACTTCTGCATGCTCTCCTGCATCTCTTTCGGGCTGAAGGTCCTGGAGGACATCCCGCCCCGGAACACATAGAGGAAATTCGGCATCTCGCAGTCTCCTTCGGCCGGCGACGCGCCGGACCGTCTGCCCTCGAGGACGATCGGTCCGGCGCCGCCCGGACATCTTTCAACCAAGGAAGAGGCGGTACGCGGGGTTCTGCGTCTCCTCGACCGACGGATACCCGAGGGTGGCGAGGAAGCGCTGGAACGCCCCCATCTCCTTCGCCGGCACCTGCATGCCCACCAGGACGCGGCCGTAATCGGCGCCGTGGTTCCGGTAGTGGAAGAGGCTGATGTTCCAGTCGGTGCGCATGCGGGAGAGGAACTCGAGCAGTGCGCCGGGGCGCTCGGGAAACTCGAAGCGGTAGACCAGCTCGTTGTGGGCCAGCGGGGAGTGTCCGCCCACCAGGTGGCGCACGTGCAGCTTGGCCGTCTCGTTCTCGGAGAGGTCCACGGTCGGCAGCCCGTGCCGGCGCAGCGTCCGGATGATCGCCGCCGTCTCCTCGCGGCCCTGGATGCCCACGCCCAGGAACACCTGCGCCTCTTCGGCGTCGCCCATCCGGTAGTTGAATTCGGTGATGTTGCGCGGGCCTAGGATCGCGCAGAAGCGGCGGAAGCTGCCGGGACGCTCCGGGATGGTCACTGCCAGGATCGCCTCGCGGCGCTCGCCCACCTCGGCTCGCTCGGCCACGAAGCGCAGCCGGTTGAAGTTCATGTTCGCGCCGCAGGCCACCGCGATCAGGGTCGCGCCCTTGATCCCGGTCTTCTCCACGTAGGCCTTCGCGCCCGCGACCGGGAGCGCTCCGGCCGGCTCCAGGATCGAGCGGGTGTCCTCGAACACGTCCTTGATCGCGGCGCAGACCGCGTCCGTGCCGACGCGGATCATCGAATCCACGTACTTGCGCGCCAGCCGGAACGTCTCCTTGCCCACCCGCTTGACCGCGACGCCGTCGGCGAAGAGCCCGACGCGCGGGAGCGTCAGGCGCCGGCCGGCCTCCAGCGACCGGGCCATCGCGTCCGAGTCGACGGGCTGCACGCCGATCACCCTGGTCTCCGGACGCAGGCGCTTGACGTAGGCGGCGACGCCTCCGATCAGGCCTCCGCCGCCCACGGCGATGAAGACGGCGTGGATGGGCCCCGGATGCTGCCGCAGGATCTCCATCCCGATGGTGCCCTGGCCGGCGATCACGTCCGGGTCGTCGTAGGGATGCACGAACGTGAGCTGCCGCTTGCGCCCGAGCTTCATCGCGTGCCGGTACGCCTCGTCGTACGAGTCGCCGACCAGCACCACCTCGGCGCCGCGCGCGCGCACCGCGTCGACCTTGATCCGTGGCGTGGTGATCGGCATCACGATCGTCGCCTTGCACTCCAGCCGCTGCGCGGACAGCGCCACCCCCTGCGCGTGGTTGCCGGCGGAGGCGGCGATCACGCCGCGCTTCAGATCCTTCTTCGCCAGCCCGGCCATCTTGTTGTAGGCGCCGCGCAGCTTGAACGAGAAGACCGGCTGCATGTCCTCGCGCTTGAGCAGGACCCGGTTGCCCAATCGCTCCGACATGCCGGGCGCGAGATCAATCGGAGTCTCCACGGCCACGTCGTAGACGCGCGCCGTGAGGATGCGCTCCAGATAGTCCCGTCCCGCTCTTGCCATCGGGTTCCCTCTTAGCAAACGGCAGGTTCCGAAATCACCATCCGTCACTCATCCGAGGCCGGCCGAGATTCGGGAACGAGATTCGGGGAACGAGATTCGGGGACACCCTACGCAACTGGGCGTGCCAACTCGACCCGGAGCGAGCTCTGCAGAGGAGTTTGGCATGGCGGGTTGCGTAGGGTGTCCCCGAATCTCAGGACGGGGAGCGCTACGCGGCGCCCGGTAGCGCCACCGATGGCGGTCATCCGCGTTGCTCCCGGAATTCCGATGGATTCCCGCGGCATGTCCCTTGCGATGACCAGTCGCGGGGGGCTCATGCGAGCTACGATTGCCCTGGCGTCGACCGCGATCCTGTCCATTGCCCTCGCGGCGCCGCGCGCGGGACATTGCTGCGGGCTGGCAGGTCGGGCCCCCGCACATACGGTGCTGATCGTCACCGCCTCGGCCGGGAACGGCGGAGCGAGGGCCTTGTCCTTGCGCGGGCCCTCCACCGCGGCGCCTGTCCTGCCGGGCTTCGCCGTCGCACAGCTCGAGCCGCGTCTTCCCATCCAGATCTGGCCGACCTGGAGCAACACCTTCGGACGCGCGCATGCCGGATTCGCGATCGCGGGCCGCTTCTGAAGGCCCTGCGCGGGCAAGAAGTCGTGATCGCGTGACGAGCTGCTAACCTCGCCGGATGGCGTCACGAAACCTCTCTCCGCTCCGGGCGGCGCTTCTGCTCCTTGCCGCCTGCGGAGGCGCCTCGAAGCCGGGTTGCCAGCCGCCCCTGGAGAAGCTCGGGTCCAGCTCGCCGGCGACGCTCGCTCCCGGAAACGAGAGCGGCCAGGACGAGGACCCGAGCATCCTGGTCACGCGAAATCCCGACGGGCTGTACGCGGCCTGGTACTCGAACCGGCTGGGCACGCATCCGGACGGGCTGGCGCGCAAGGAGATCTTCGTCACCCGCTCGACCGACGGCCAAAGCTGGACGGCGCCGGCGCCGGCCACCGACAGTCACGCCTGGAGCTTCTACCCGAGCCTGGCCCGGGACGCCGGAGGCGCGTTCCATCTCGCGTGGATGCGCTGGCGGCTCCTGCCCGCAGGCTGCATCTACTTCGACTCCACGCACTGCCCCGGCAATGCGGGCTGTTGCACCGGGACCGATCGGCGCATCCTCCACAACACCTCGGCCGACGGCCTCTCCTTCAGCGAGTCGTCGGCGGAGGAGATCAGCCCCGGCCCGGACGACGAGATGCCCAGCCTGTTGATCGCTTCCGACGGCCGCCTCCTCGCCTACTTCGCTTCCGGATACCGCGGGGGCGATACGCAGCGCCTCCTGCGCGTGGCCGTCAGGGACGGCGCGGGGTGGCATGCCCCGGTCCCGCTCACCGGACTGGACAGCACCCAGAACGACACGTTTCCTCACGTGGTCGAGCGCGCGCCCGGGTCGTTCCTCATGACCTGGACCCGATATGACCGGGCCCAGGGAGAGAATGCGTTCCATCCCAGCGCCGAGACCATGCTCTCCACCTCGGTGGACGGGATCGCGTGGACTCCGGCACAGGTCGCCAGCGGTCCCTCTCCGACCAGGACCGACGTGCTGCCGTACCTGTACTCCGATCATTCGGCGACGATCTGGTCGGTGCTCTGGGTGAACGAGGACGGGGTGGTCACGCTGCCGGTGGACGGGACCTTTCCGCGCGACCTCGAAAGCCTGGACCTCAGCGGCTACTCGGTGCGTCTGGCGCCGACACTCACCTCGGGCTTGGACTGGGCGATCTGGGTCGAAGGCTCCGAGCCGGCGCAGCAGGTCCGGTACAAGTTCCTGCCGCGCTGACCCGCTATACATCCAGCTCCCAGGTTTCGGAGATCAGATCGTCCCGGCCCCAGCTCGCGTGGCGCTCGCTGCCCGTCCGCCGGAAGCCGGTGGCCTCGTAGACACGCCGCGCCGCCTTCAGCTCGCTCTGCGTCCAGAGGACCAGCTTGCGGTACCGGCTCTGCCGCGCGAACCGGACGCATTCCTCGACCAGCCGCCGGCCGATGCCCAGGCCGCGGGCGGACGGCTCTACCAGCAGCAGCCGCAGCTTTGCGACCTGCCGCGATTTCGCGACCAGGAAGACGGACCCGACGCGCTCGCCGTCGCGCTCGGCGATCCAGCACCGCTCGCGCGCAGGGTCGAGATGCTGCACGAACGCGGCCGCGATCTCCGCCACCAGGGCCTCGAACCGCTCGTCGTAGCCGTACTCCTCGGAATAGAGGACTCCGTGCCGGTAGACGACCCAGCCCATGTCGCCGGGGCGGTGCGTGCGGATGAGGTACGGAGCGACGGAAGCCCGCTTCGGCTCGAGCACCGCCTCGATCGCCTGCATGGCGCGCAGCAGCCGCTCCTGCCCGCGGGGCGGGATTCCGTCGAGCATCCGCCGGATCTCCCCGTCCGAGCGCGCGTTCAACGCCTCGAACAGGGCCCGTCCCGGGCGGCTCAGGGAAAGGAGATGGCGGCGCGCGTCGCCGCTGGCCGGCCTTCGGGCGACCCAGCCGCTCTTCTCGAAGTGCCTGAGGATGCGGCTCAGGTATCCCGCGTCGAGACCCAGCTCGCGGCGCACCTCGGTGGCGGTGGGCTCCTCGCGGTGCGCCAGCTCGTACAGCACCCGAGCCTCGGTGAGCGAGAGGGAGCTCTGCAGCAGCCTCGCTTGCAGGACGCCGATGCGGCGCGTGTAGAACCGGTTGAAGTGGCGGACGCCCTCGATGCCCGACTCGGGGCTGGCCGCCGGCTCGCGGATCCTCGCCATGCCCGGGAGCTTGCGCAGCAATGTTTGACGCTGTCAACTGGATGATTGACTCCGGCGTGTAGCAGGATGCGATCCCGAACGGAGGTGCCCGTGCCCCTGCAACCGCGCATCTGCATCGACGTGCCCGATCTGGAGAAAGCGGTCGCCTTCTACCGCGACGCGCTCGGGCTCACCCCGGGCCGCCGGCTGGGAAGGAAGTGGGCGGAGATGCTGGGTGCGTCCGCGCCCATCGACCTGCTCGCGGAGGAGGCCGGCACCGCGCCCATTCCGCGACCGGGCGTGATCCGCGACTACGGCCGGCACTGGACCCCGGTGCATCTGGACTGGCCGGTGGCGGACCTGCCCGCGGCGGTGGAGCGCGCGCAGGCCGCCGGCGCCACGCTGGAGAGCGGGATCCTGGACAAGAAGTGGGGCAGGCTGGCGGTGCTGGCCGATCCGTTCGGCAACGGCTTCTGCCTGCTGGAGTTCCGCGGCCGCGGCTACGACGAGCTGATCGGCTGACCGCTCAATTCCTTCCCGGAAAGACGAAGCTCAACATCAGCGTCTCCACGCCGGGGTTGCGCTCTCCGAGGTGCGCGTTGGAGATGTGGCTGAAGGCGAGGCCCACGCGCATCGCAGGGCCGGGCGACCAGGAGACCTCGAGGGAAGAACGGAACTCGATGGGATAGCCCAGGTCTCCGCCGCTGCTCGCCAGGACCACGCCGGGCGCGAACCCCGGGGTCAGCTCGAATCCGGCCGGCAGCGGGATCTCGACCACCAGTCCGGAAAAGACATACGCGCCGCCGTTCGCGCTGGTCAGCAACCCGAAGGTGGGCCGCACGAGGGACCAGTGCCACGGGGGACGGATCTGCAGCTCGATCCCCAGCGAGTGGGGAATCTCCTTCCGCATCCCGTACTGGCCGGTCGCGACCACCACCGAGGCTCCCGCCGGCTCGGCGCGCAGGGCCGCCGGCGCCAGCAGCAGCAGGCCGGCGGCGCACGCGCAGGGGATGCGGCGGCTCGCCGGGCCCGGTCGGATCGACATCCGTCTGCTTCTAGCCACTGTCCGGCCCCGATGCACGCCGGTCCGCCTTGCGAGTGCTCGCGGGCGCACTATCATGGCGCGAATCCCGTCGGGGGCCGCTCATGCGTTATCTGGAAGACTTCAGCGAAGGCCAGGTTTTCGAGCTCGGCGAGGAGACGGTCAGCGAGGCGGAGGTCCTCGAGTTCGCGCGCCGGTACGACGCCCAGCCGTTCCACGTGGACGCCGAGGCGGCGAAAAAGTCCATGTACGGCGGGCTGATCGCCAGCGGCTGGCACACCGCATCCATCTTCATGGGCCTGCTCGTCCGCGGGCTGCTCTACGAGGTGGCCAGCCTCGGCGCCGGCGGCATCGACGAGATGAAATGGCTGAAGCCGGTGCGGCCGGGCGACCGGCTGCGCGCGCGGCTCACCATCCTCGGCCGGCGTCCTTCCACGAAGCATCCCGGTCGCGGTCTGCTGAACTGCCTCGGGGAGATGTTCAACCAGGACGGCGAGCGGGTTCTGAGCATCCGGTGGTCGGCGATGATCGCCCGCCGCCCTGGCGAAGCCGGTTGACGCTCTCCTCAGTAGTCCGGATCGTTCGCCGCGCCCCTCAATGGGAGCGCCGGAAATGCCCAGCTGCGTCCGTTCTGGATGACGAACACCTGCGCGCATGCTCCGCACCGCAAGAACCTGACCTCGCGGTTGTCACCCAGGTACTCGATGTCGGGATGCGCGCACGGCTGCGTGGCGACCTCTCGTTGCACGGGTTTCATGGGCGCATCGTTTAAGCGAGCGCTCCGCGACCGGCCACCACATGTTTGTCGGGCAAGCAGGCGAAGCAAGCGCCCGAACGTTGTGCTTGCGACCGTAACCGCCCTTGCGCGGCAAGGACGGATGCGCTTTCCCTGGATGGCGGCCCATCGGGCCAGCGATCCCAGGGGAGGAGCAGATGATCCGAGGCATTCACGGGCTGCTCTACTCGAGCGACCCCGAGGCGACCCGCAGGTTCTTCCGGGAGGCGATCCGCCTTCCCGGCAACGACGTCGGCGAAGGCTGGTGGATCTTCGACTTCCCCGAGGGAGACCTGGGCGTCCACCCGGTCGAGGACGCCTCGGACGCCGGCGCGCACGACGTCTCGTTCTACTGCGACGATATCGAGGGGACGGTGGCCGACCTCCGCGGTCGCGGGGTGGAGTTCACCTCTCCCGTCGAGGCCCGCGGGTACGGCCTGGTCACGCACTTCGTCGCGCCGGGAGGGATCCGCATCCAGCTCTACCAGCCGCGCTACACGAAGGGCTCGTCGCGCAAGAAGCCCAAGACGCCGAAGCCGCGCGCCCGCCGCGCCGCCGCGGCGGGGAAGGCTCGCCGGCCAGCGGCCGGAAAGCGCCGCAAATAGCTCGAACGGCAGCTGGCGGCGCGAAAAAGAAGGGGCGCCGGGAAGCCCCGACGCCCCGCAAGTCTAGGGAACCCGCTGCGCTCTCAGGTGCCCCGCGCCCGCAACCAGCCGTGGCGGAGGTTGGAGGGCAGCCCGTCGCTGGCCAGGTACTCGCGGCGCAGCTTGGAGAGCTTGTCGTTCATGGCGAATCCCTGGAACTCCATCATCTTCTTCAGGGTGATGGGGATCAGCGACGCGTAGTTCACCGGCACCGGGTGATACGAGCTCCGCCGGCCGTGGTCGTCGTCGTCATGGTCACGTCCGTGCTTCCCATCGTCGTCGTCGTCGCCGCAGACGTTCTCGTTGCTGAGCCGGCCGTTGACGTCCTTGATCCCGTACAGCCTCGCGTTGTTGAGGCCGAGGATCTTCCGCTTGGACGTTTCGGTGAGCTGCGGATACCCGAACTGCCGGCGCGTCCCTCCCCCGCCGCTGGCGGGGAACACTTCGGGGATCTGGAAGCGCCAGAGCGCCTCGATCTGCCACTGCGGCGCGCCGTACCAGACCGCATCGGAGCCGAAGACGATGCGGTTCTCGCCGAAGTACTTCAGCCCCTGTCCGAGAATGTGCGCGGCGACCGACGGGAACGTGATGACGGACGATGCCCACGTGGTGCCGATCTCGCTGATGATGTTCGAGTACTGCCTGTGGTCGACGTAGAACCGCGTTGTCCAGAGGATGTCCGGAACGCCCTCAGTCTTGTAGAGCCTGCCGGACTTCACGTCCGTCAGGGCGTTGTTCATCCAGAAGCCCGGCCGGATGCAGGAGTGGTACATGAGGAAATTCAGTTCCGGCCAGTCAACCGCCGCCTTCTTCATGTCGTCCGGGTAGCCCAACGGCACGTTGCTGCTGCCGATCGCGGTCTCTTTCGGGCTCGGCTCGAAGAGCGGAGTGGGATTGGTGGATAGGCCCTTGTGGATGCAGATGTTGTAGAAGCCCGGATGCGAGTTCTTGTAGGCCCGGTACTCGGGGGCGGTGATCACCTCGTACATCGGATAGGCGACCTGCTCGTCGTCTAGCCTCCAACGCCGCATGTTCTCGGTCAGGTCGTTGGTGAGCTTGGCTGAGTTGGCGGAGGTGTACCCCTTCCAGGAATCGGGCTTCAGGTTCTCGATTTGCCAGCGGTGGTAGTCGCCGAAGTCCGGGTCACTCTGATTCCCGACTCCCGGGAACAGCTGCCCGTGCGCGAGCATTCGCGTCGAACCGGCGATCTGGTTCACCCAGTCGCGCACCGAAGCCGTCTGCGGCGCCGTGAGGAACTCGCCGGCTTCCGACTCGCGGATGGTCCGGGGAGGGCGGTTTCCCTCCGAGCCGGGCACGGCGGCCGAGGTGTTGTTGCTGAGCACACCGATCGTCACCTGGCTGTCCAGGTAGACGTCTTTCATGAACTGGACCAAGTGGAAGTTCGAGTTCAGGTTCGGCAGCCCCACGATGGCCGGGTTCCAGGGGAAGTTCACGCGGCCCAGCTCGTCCGGCAGATCGGTCAGGTTGAGCGAGCTGTGGTTTCCCTGGGCGATGTCGCGCAGCGTATTCCCCGGTCCCGTCCGGCTGGACCGGATGGTGTGGAGCTGATCATCGAAGACGAAGAGGTCGCTCGGCGGAGCATTCTTCGCGTGCGCCTCGGGCTCGAACATCTCCTCCTTGCTCACCTTGAAGTACTCGGCGCCGTGCGCCTCGTTCATCGCGATAAAGGCGGCCGCCATGCCGCCGCCGCTGGCGAGGAACTTGCGCCGGCTGACG
>DASQAS010000069.1:0-24482 GCA_035635635.1 Myxococcales bacterium
TCCAATTCCAGCGGCCGCTCTGCCCCCACCCGCAGGTGGCTCGTTACTTCGGGGGCGATCCGAACAGCGCCGCGAGCTTCGGCTGCGTGGGAGCGCGTGGAGGGAGAGACCGCGACGACGACGACTGAGCAGCGCGGTTTCGTTCAGGAAGGCGCGCCGGCGAGCGGGGCGACAAGAGATCGCCCCGCCCACGGGCTCACCTGTCAATCGTCGTCCTCCCGGTCGAGCTTGAGGATCCAGAGTCCCTGGTTCTTGTTCGTCACGTAGATGTACCCGCGCGTATCCACGAGCACGTCCTCGGTCTGCTCGACCAGGCTGCCCACCGGCTGCGGACCGTAGCGGTGAACGGGATCCGGTGGCAGGAACCACGCCACCTCCTTCGGGAGCGTGGCGTCCGAGATGTCGTACACGCGCAGCCCGGCGTTGAAGTACGTCAGGTACACGAGGGTATCCGAATGTTCGGTGAACGGGCTGTGGTGGTGCTGGTTGATGTTGTGCGGCCCGAATCGTCCACCCTTCTGGCAGAAGTCCTTGTACGGCACCCCGCGCGGTGGCACGGGCAGGGGCATCAGCGCAAGCAGCGTCGGATTGGCGGGATTGGAGACGTCAGTCACCGAGGCGTGGTTCAAGGGCTCGTTGCAGTCCTCGCGGATCGACTCGGAGTTCACCAGCGCCAGGTTCCGCTTCGGCAGCGGAAGCGCGCTGTGCGCGCCGATGTTCCCGAGGAACGGCGGGCTGAACGGCAGCTGGCCCACCTTCTTGATCTGCGCGGGATTGGAGATGTCGAGAATCACCAGGCCCGCCGCCCCGAACGGGACGTAGGCGAGGTTGCCCTGCACGTACGGAGGCCCGTGCAGCGACACGCCGGGCGCGGGCTTCTCGCCGCCCGCCACCCACTGGCCCGGCACCCACCAGCGTCCTGCCTCCACCGGATGCGCCGGATCGCTGATGTCGATGATCACGTAGATGTTCCCGCTGTAGCCGGGCAGGCCGGCCGCGAGATGGACGTACTTGCCGCCGAAGTAGCCGTCGCGGTGCGTCCCCGAGCCGCCCGTCTTGTACTGGCCGAGGAGCTTCGGATTCACCGGATCGGCGAGGTTCCAGATCAGCACGCCCTCGTCGTTTGGCTGGCTCGGGTCGCCGCCCCAGCCCGGAGGGATGCGCTCGAGCGCCGTGATCATCTTCCCTTCCTCGACGTCCATCTGGATGGTCCAGGTGTTCGCCGGGCCGGGAATGAAGTTCAGCACCTTCGGGTCCTGCGGCCTGGTCACGTCCATGATGGTCCAGCCGCGATCCCAGAGGTGGCCCATGTACAGGAGCCAGCGGCCGTTGATTTGCTGGATGGCGAGCTTGAACGGAGGCCGGCGATTCACCTCCGAGTAGCCGACGACGCGCAGGTTGCGCGCCATCCACGGTCCGGGTGGCTTGTCCGTGAAAGCCGGGGCTGCGAAGGGGAACAAGGCGACGAGCACTACCGACAGCGCGGCGAGAAGATTCCTTCTCATCTCTCTCCTCCTTTGTTCAGGTCGATGATCAGACGACGCATGTCCTCCCCGCCCTCAGCCGTCTATACCGCGTGGGGCGGGGGACGCATCGCTCGCCGCGCCGCGATGTTCAGATCAGTCTGTCGATCGCGGCGGTCACGCCGCCGCGGCGAGCTCACGCCGGAGCTGGCGCACTCCCCGCAGCGCGAAGGCCGACATCACGACGCTGCCGAGGAAGAGCGCGATCGGTCCGAAGGGGATGAAGGGGAACAACGGGTTTTCCCGCACGACGCGAAACGCTTTCTTGGGGCTCATGCGCGCGAAGGTAGACCTGCCGCGGGATCGTTGCAGCAGCCGTTCCGGTAGGCGCTCCCACTCTCGACGGGCGTCCTGAACAGGGTGATGTCAGACCCGCACCGTACCGTGGTCCAATGGGCCATCCATTTCGTGTCCTCCTGCTTGGCGACACGCATCTCGGGTTCGGCCTGGCCACCGGAAAAGCGATGGACTGTTCCAGGGAACCCAGGCGAAGGGTCCGGCGGCCGTCTCACTTGACTCCCGTCGTGACCACCTCCTAGCGTCGGGGCCGCGACGATCGCTCGCGGCCTCTGGGCGGCCGCCGCATCATCGCGCGGTTTCGCGCGAGGGGAGACCTCCATGAAAACCGGGCCTGCAATCCGCTCGATGAGCGCGCTTGCGCTCGTGGTCGCCGCCGTCCCAGGTGCCGCCCAGGCGCGGATCACGAAGGTCATGATCACCAGCGTCGAAAGCCCCACCTTCGGGGGCACTGCGTTCGGGATCAACGGCAGCGTCGGGGCCTATCAGAAGCTGCGCGGCGTGGCGTTCGGCGAGGTCGATCCCAGAGACCCACAGAACGCGCTCCTCACCGACATCGAGCTCGCGCCCACCAAGGCCGGCAAGGTCTCGTACTCGATGGACGTCTACATCCTCAAGCCTGTGAATCTGGACAATGGCAACCGGAAGCTCTTCTTCGAGGTGAACAACCGGGGCAACAAGCTGTTCGGGCCGTTCAACCTCGCGGCCCTGGGCAACAACCCGACCACCGCCGCGGACGCCGGCGGCGCCATGCTGATGAACCAGGGCTACGCGATCGCCTGGAGCGGCTGGGACATCTCGGCCGCGCCGGGTGGCGACCGCCTGACGATCACGGTTCCGGTCGTCACGAACCGCAACGGCTCCACCATCACCGGACCCTCCTACGAGTACATCGTCTTCGATAATGCGACTACCACGTCCTACCCGCTCACGTACGCCGCGGCGACGCTCGACAAGTCGCAGGCCACGCTCACGGTCCGGCAGCACCTCACGGATCCGCGCACCCCGATCGCTTCCACCGGCTGGGAGTACGTGAACGAGCGCAGCATCCGGCTGCTGCCCGCCGGCACGGCCTTCCAGCAGAGCGCGATCTACGAGTTCATGTTCACGGCGAAGAACCCCGTGGTGGCGGGACTGGGGTTCGCCGCCACGCGCGACTTCGTCTCCTTCCTGCGCCACGCCACGGCCGACGACTTCGGGAACGCCAACCCGCTGGCCGGTCACGTCGATCGCGTCTACGCCTTCGCCATCTCCCAGCCCGCGCGCTACCTCAACGACTTCGTCACCCTCGGGTTCAACGAGGACGAGCGCGGCAAGCGCGTCCTCGACGGAGTGCTGAACTGGATCGCCGGCGGCAGTGGAATCGGAGAGAACTTCCGGTTCGCGCAGCCGGGGCGCACCGAGCGCAACCGGCAGAACCATCTCTATCCGGAGGCGAACTTCCCGTTTGCGTTCCCGAGGGTCCACGACCCGCTCACGGGAAGGACGGACGGACGGGCCGTGCAATGCACCAGGAGCCACACCTGCCCGAAGTTCATGCAAGTGATCTCCGCCAACGAGTACTGGGTCAAGGCGGGCTCGCTCGCGCACACCGATGCGCGGGGACGCGATTTGCACGACCTGCACGAGACGCGCTCGTATCTGCTGTCCAGCGTCGAGCACACGGTCGCCGGCGCGGCGCCGAGCTCGCGCGGCACCTGCCAGCAGTTCCAGAACACCACCGATCCCAACCCGGCGCTCCGGGCGCTGTTTGCCGCGCTCGACGAATGGGTGGTCTGGGGAATCAGGCCGCCGAGGAGCGAGGTGCCGCGCGTGTCCGAGGGCACCGCCGCGTTCTCCGTGCCGCTGCCGAACGGACTGGGGGTCGTGCCGGCCCGCGAGCTCGGATGGCGGGACATTCCCGGTGTCACCTATACGGGGGTGATCACCGTGCGGCATCTCTTCAACTTTGGCCCGCTCTTCGATCAAGGCATCCTCACCACCAACCCGCCGGCCTTCTCCGGGCCGGTCTATCCCTCGTTCGTGTCCAAGGTGGACGAGGACGGGAACGAGATCGCCGGCATCCGCCTTCCGCCCGTGGCCGCGCCCATCGCGACCACCACCGGATGGGCGCTGCGGGCGACAGCCTTCGGAGGCCCGGACGGGTGCGAGTCGTCGGGGCAGTGGCTTCCGTTCGCGTCGACCAAGGCGGAGCGGATGACCTCCGGGGATCGTCGCAAGTCGCTGGAGGAGCGGTACAAGAACCACGACGGGTACGTGAGGGCCGTGACGAAGGCGGCCAGGGAGCTGCAGGAGGATCGGCTGCTGCTGCCGGACGACGTCCAGCGCTACATCGACGCGGCACAGGCGAGCAGCGTGCTGCGCTGATCGCGGCCAGAGGCCCGGAACCTCCCGCATCTACGCTCGCGCTAGTCGTGCTGCTGCACCGAAGGCGCCGCCCGCCCTCATGGATTGGCGGGCGGCGCTCCTCCCCCAGGAAACCTCCTACGGACACGTGACGTTGGGATTCACGTCATTGAACACGCCGTTCGGGTTCAGCTTCCAGACCCAGACGTGGAGGATCCACAGCCCGAGCTCGTCCTCGAGGTGCTCCGTCTGGCCGAAGACCATCGGTGGCCTGGGAAAGTCGGCCACCGGCGCCACCCACTCCGGCGAATTGAGATCGCCGTCCTTCGTGTACATCAGCACCGGCGGGTGGCGGATGTCCGTCGTCCCCACCAGGCTGTTCTTGATGTAGTGGTACCCCTGCCCCGGCGCGCAGGCGAGGCCGGTGTTCACGTACCCGTCGGCGAGCGCGGCCTCGATGCGGCGGTACTTGCAGACCGCGCGGCGCGCGACGTTGAGTTGCGCCTCGAACTTCCTGCTCACGCCGTCGAAGCGGACGTGCTCGGGGCAGTCGTGCCCTTCATCCCGGCGACCTTCCCTTTCCGGCATCGCGGCGCTGAGGTTCTTGTCGTCCACGGTGTTGAAATGCTGCCCTGGTTCCCCATTGAGCGGACCGCCGCACGCGATCAGCCCGGACAGAACAAACCCCAAGATCATCTTCTCCAAGTCTTCCTCCCCTGAATGAATCCTCGACTTCAGCGATAGAAATACGGATCGAGCACGCGAACCTGCGTGATCCGATCCACGGGCAGCTTGTTGCGCGCAGCAGTCCGCCGGATCGCCTCGGGAGACGGAGCGTCGTAGATGCAAAAGCTCCGCAGCTTGTCCTCGCTCACGAACGACTGCACCCAGGTGACGCCGTCCTCGCTGTTCCTGGTGACGACTCCGAGGCAGGTCTTCTCGCCGCTCGCGTCCATGGGAATCGACAGCCCGTCGGGAAAGCTCCGCTCCACGAGATACCGGGGCATGCGCGCCCCTCCTTTCCAGTCCACGCCGGTGGACTGGGGCGGACCGTAAAGGCCCGGCTCCGGGGCGACATCGGGAGAGTTCCCTATTTTGAGGAGGTCTCTCGCGGCGCGGGCGAGAGCAGGCGATTTTCCCGCGCTTTCGCGACGGCAGCTCCGCGGGAGGAGACGTCCAGCTTGCCCAGGATCGCCGAGACGTGGTGATCGACGGTCTTGGGCGAGACGAAGAGGCGGGTGGCGATCTCGCCGTTCGACAAGCCCAGCGAGAGCGCCTCGAGCACCTCCTGCTCGCGGGCGGTCAGATCGAACGGATGCTCCCGCCGGGCCGCGCGGCGCCCTCTCGGGATCGCCCGCACTCCGAGCTCGGCGAGCCGGCGGCGCAGCCGGGCCGCGGCCGGGCGCGCTTCCAGCTCGTCGAGCGCTTCCAGAGCGGAACGGATCGCGTCCGGATCGTCGCTCTCCGCACAGGCCAGGGCCGCCTGGTAGGGACAGCCCAGCCGCTTGAACTCGGCGGCGGCGCCGCGCCAGTCGCCTTGCAGCAGCAGCGCTACGGGTCGGGCGCACTCCTCGGGAGGCGGCGGCTGGCCTCCGCCGCGCCAGATCCAGACGGCGAGGTCGCCGACGTACGAGGGCCGGCGCGCCTGGCGGGCCCGCTCGATCAACGCGGACGCCTCCGCCGCGGCTCCGGCTTCATCACCCGACAGCCAGAGCAGCTCGGCCTTTGCCGCCGTGGCCGGCACGATGCGCTCCAGCTCGCCGCTCTGCCTCGCAAGCTCCAGCGCCTCGTCGAGCGCCTCGCGGGCGCCCGGGTCGCCGCGCCGCGCGCGCGTCAGGCCCAGGGGAGTCAGCGCCGTGAGCCGGAACAGGGGCGAGCAGCCCGGATTGTCGACGATGTGCGCGGCGTCCTCGACCGCCTCTGCCCACCGGCCCGTCTCGGCCATCAGCCGCGCCCTCCAGCCGTACAAGCAGATCCTGCGCGTGCCCAGGTCGCGTCCGGTGGCATAGGCGATGCCCTCGTCGAGCGCCTTCGCCGCCAGCTCGTAGCGGCGCTCCTCGACGGCCAGCATCCCGAGGTTGGCGTGGGCGCGGCCGGCGGCGTCCTGCAGCCCATGCTCGAGCGACAGGCGCAAGCTCTCCTCCAGGACGGCCCATCCCCGCTCGTCGGCGAGCTGGACCCGGGCCATGCCCAGCATGTTCAGCGCGTGCGCCTCGATCTCCGCGTTGCGCAGCGCGCGGGCGAGCTCGAGCGCCTTTTCGGCAAAGGCGATGGCCGAAGCGGCATTCGCGGCCGAACAATGCAGAGCTGCCCGCGTGACCCAGGCCATGGCCAGCTCGGGACCGGGCGCCGACGTCTCGAGCGCCTCGACGGCGAGGTCGCAGTAGCGCCGCGCATCTTCGGTTCGCGCGCTGTACCAGGCCATTCGCGACAGCCAGCAGAGGCAGTTGCCTTCCCGGATGCGGTCGCCGATCCGGGACCAGAGCGCGCGGGCGGCGGAGCAGGACTCCATCCCGTCCTGCATCCGGTCGATCAGGTAGCACTCGCAGGCGCGCGCCTCGAGCAGCTCGGCGCGGCGGCGCGGAGGAAGTTCCGCGGCGTGGCGCAGCGCGAGCGAGAGATGCGCTTCAGCCTCGCGGTGCGCGCCGAGCCTGGAGGCGTGCTCGGCGGCGGCCGGCGCGAGGCGGAGCACCGAGGTGGAATCGCCGGCGCCGGCGGCGTGGTGGACCAGCCGCGCGAGCTGCTCGGGTTCCGGCTCTTCGCCCCGGGCGCGCAGCGCCAGAAGGACTCGCGAGTGCAGCTCGCGGCTGCGCAGCGGCGGCAGCGCATCCTCGATGGCGCGGCGGGCGAGCTCGTGCCGGAATGCCAGCGAGCCGTCTTGGGCCGAGACGATCCCGGAGCCCAGCAGCTCGTCGAGCGCCCCAAAAGTTGTTCCGGCCGCCGCTTCGAGCAGCGACAGCTCGACCCGGGAGGGCACGACCGACGCCAGCTCGCACAGCTCGCGCGCCAGCGGACGCAACCGCGCGGCGCGAGCCAAGACCGCATCGCGCACGGTGGGCGGGACCCCCGGCGCCTCGCTCGCGAGCACCTCGGTGACGAAGAACGGATTTCCGTTCGTGGCGGCGTGGAGACCTTCGGTGTTTCGTTGTGTCCGCGCGCCGAGCGACTCTACCGCTGCCGGCGACAGCCCCCGGAGCGGAATGCGCGCGAGCACCTCGCGCGGCAGCTCGCCGATCGAAGTCCGCAGAGGATGATCGGCCCCGATGCTCTCGTCGCGCCAGCTCAGGACCAGCAGGGCGGTGGTGCGCTGCGCCCGGCGGCCGAGGAACTTGACCAGGTCGAGCGTCGCCTCGTCGGCCCAGTGGAGGTCCTCGATGACGACGATGGCCGCCGGCTTGGGCGAGCGCAGCTCCTCGAAGAGGGTCTGGAAGATGGTTTCCCGCGACGCTCCCGCCGTGAGCCGGCCGGCGAGCTGCCCTGATTGCGTCCACGCGATGTCGAGGAGCGGCGCCAGCGGCCGGGGCGTGGAGAGCGGATCGCAGGCGCCCCAGAAGAGGCGCGCCTCCCGCGCATGGAGTCGGGTGAACCTGGTCAGGAGCGCCGTCTTCCCGATCCCGGCTTCGCCGGAGACCAGCGCGATGCGCCCTTCGCCGCCGCGGGCACTCTCCAGAAGGCGCGCGAGCTCGGCGAGCTGGGAATCCCGCTCCAAAAGCTCGGTCGCGACGGCCATCGCACCCCCGGGCGGGGGATGTTAGGAAGGCGATCATGCAACGTCCAGCGATTCCCGCGCGGCCCATTTCTTTCGTCATCGGCATTGCCCTTCTGCTCGCAGGTTCTCCTGGCCGTGCCGCCGAACCAGCTGGGGCAGCACAGGTAAGGACCCTGAAAATCACCGTGCTTTCCACGATGCTGGTCGCCGACCGTCCCGGAATCGGGGAATGGGGATTCTCCGGCCTGGTCGAGTCCGATGGACACCGCGTCCTGGTGGACACCGGCGGGCATCCGGAAACGGTGCTGGAGAACGCGCGCGAGCTGTCGATCAATCTCTCCGACGTGAAGGAGGTCGTCATGACCCACAACCATGACGACCACACCGCCGGACTTCTCACCTTGCGCCGCGAGCTGATGAAGAAGAATCCGGCGGCCTTGTCGGTGGTGCACGTCGCGAAGGGCATCTTCTACAGCCGCCCGACGCCAACCGGCGAAGGCAACTCGATGCTCGCCATCCGCAAGCAGTACGAAGCGACCGGCGGAAAGTTCGTCGAGCACGATGGGGCATTCGAGCTCTTCCCTGGCGCCTGGGTGACGGGCCCCGTTCCGCGAAAGTTTCCGGAGCGCAACTGGAGCGTGACCGGCAAGGTGCAGACGCCGCAGGGACTGGTGGAGGACACGATCCCGGAGGACCAATCGCTCGTGCTCCGGACCGCGCGAGGAATGGTGGTGGTGACCGGCTGTGGACACGCCGGCATCGTCAACATCCTCACGTACGCCGCGCAGGAGTTTCCCAACCAGCCGGTCGACGCGATCGTCGGCGGTCTGCACCTGTTTCCCGCATCCGACGAGCAGCTGGGCTGGACCGCGGACAGGCTGAAGGAGTTCAAGGTGGCGAATCTGATGGGCGCGCACTGCACGGGGATCGAAGCCGTGTATCGCCTCCGCGATCGGGCAGGATTGACGCGCAAGACGGCGGTGGTCGGGGCCGTCGGCTCGACCTACGTGCTGGGTGAGGGCCTCCATACCGGCCCGCTCGCGCGATAGCGCAACGGCAGGCGCACCGCTCAACCGCGGAAGAACGCGAGCAGCTCGTCCAACGTCTCTTCCGGAGCCTCTTCCGGCAGGTAGTGCCCGCACGGCAACCCGCGGCCGCGGACCTCGGACGCGCGCTCGCGCCAGGTTTCCAGCACGTCGAACATCTGCGCGATGCGGCCCTTCGCTCCCCAGAGGACGAGCAGGGGGCACTGGACCTTCGATGCGATGTCCGCCTCGTCATGCTCGAGATCGATGCTCGCCGCGGCCCGGTAGTCCTCGCAGCTCGCGTGGATCACCGCCGGATCGCGGAACGCCTTCACGTACTCCGCGACCGCCTCCGGCGCGAGCGCGCCCGCGCCGAGGCGCGAGAAGAAGTTGCGCAAGAAGAATTCCGGATCGGCCCCGATCATCCGCTCCGGCAGGTCGTGGGGCTGGATGAGGAAGAACCAGTGGTAGTACACGGTCGCGAGGTATTGATTGATCTGCGCGAACATCGTCCGCGTCGGCACGATGTCGAGCACCGCCAGCTTCTTCACGCGCCTGGGATGATCGAGCGCCATGCGATGGCCGACCCGGCCGCCGCGGTCGTGGCCGGCCAGGAAGAACTGCTCGAAGCCCAGGCGCTGCATCAGCTCGACCTGATCCTGCGCCATGGCGCGCTTGGAGTAACCGGCATGATCCGCGCCGCCCTCGGGCTTGCTGCTCGCGCCATAGCCGCGCAGGTCGGCGGCCACCACCGTGAAGTGCTCGGCGAGCCGCGGGGCCACCTGGTGCCACATGGCGAGCGTCTGCGGGTAGCCGTGCAGAAGCAACAGCGGCGGGCCCTTGCCGGCGCGGACGGCGTTGATCACGGCTCCGGAAGTCTCGATCTCCAGCTTCTCGAATCCGGTGAACATGGCTCACCTCGACGGCCGCACACCATAGCGCGTCGAGGCTGCCTGTTCAGGCCTTTGGGAGGTCTGGCGGCGTGCGTTCGACTGCCCGCCGTGCGCGCGGCGGGGCGGGATCCGGGGTCAATGCCCAGCTTTCGCCCACCGGAGGACCCATGAAAACGCTCACGACTGGAATCGGTGGATTCGCCCTTGGCGTCGCCGCGGCCCGCCTCTTCGATCTGCAATCCGGCGCCCGCCGCCGCGCGGCAGTGATCGAGAAATCGATCCACGCAGCCCATGCGGCAGCCGACGCCGCGAGCAAGTCGTCCCGCGACCTGAGGAACCGGTCGCTCGGGCTCTGGCACGCGCTCTTCGGCGCGGACAGACCCGTGGACGACGAAGTGCTGGTCGCGCGCGTGCGCTCGCGCCTCGGACGCGTCTGCTCCCATCCGAGCGCGATCGACGTCGATGCCGAGGCCGGCTGCATCGCGCTGCGCGGCGCCGTTCTCGCGTCGGAGTACCGTCCGGTGATGGAGGAGGCCGCCTGCGTGCCGGGCGTGATCGGCCTGGCGGACGAGCTCGAAGTGCACAAGCGGCCGGACGACGTCCCGGCGCTGCAGGGGGGCGCCGGCCGGCGGAAGCGCAGGCCAGAGCTGCTCCGGGAAGACTGGGCTCCCGGAATCCGGCTGCTGGCCGGAGCGGCGGGCGCCGGACTGATCGGCGCGGGGGCGTTCCGCCGTGGCCTGCCCGGCTTCGGGCTGGCGGGCCTGGGCGCCGCGCTGCTGGCGCGCAGCGTGACGAATCTTTCGCTGCGGAGGCTGACGGGCGCCGGGGCGGGAAGGCGCGCGATCGACGTGCAGAAGAGCATCGTGATCGCGGCTTCGCCAGACGAGCTGTACCAGTTCTTCATGACGGCGGAGAACTTCCCGCGGTTCATGGAGCACGTGCGCGAAGTCCGCCGCGGCGAGGACGGGCGCTGGCACTGGCGCGTCGGCGGACTGGCCGGAATGGAGGTCCAGTGGGACGCCGAGGTGACGCGCGCCGAGCCGGGCCGCCTCTTGTGCTGGGCGACGGTGGAGGACGCGCCGGTCGAAAGCTACGGCGCGGTGCGATTCGTCCCCACGCAGGGACGTACGCGCGTCGAGGTCCGGCTCTCCTACAACCCGCCGCTGGGCGCGCTCGGGCACGCGGTCGCGGCGCTGCTCGGCGCCGATCCCGAGCAGCAGCTCGACGACGATCTGCTGCGGCTCAAGTCGCTGGTCGAGCGCGGACAGACGAGCGGGCACGACGAACGGGTCAGGCCCGATCGGCACTCCTGAGCGCTTCCCGCCAGGCCGCATTCCGGAGATCGACGGCCATCGCATCGTCCGGCAATGCCTGGTCTCCGGGACGACGCACGAGCACCGCGACGATCCCCGCGGCCGCGCAGGCTTTCGCGGCCGCGGCCGTCCGCACGATGGCGGCCAGCGCGCCTTCCCCGGAAAGGAATCGTTCGACCTCGTGGGCGCTCGCCACGTCCTCGACCGCCACGATCCTCGGCGCGCCGGTCTCTGCGTTATCGGCGGCAGCCGCGAGCTCACCCACGGTACCCGCCGCCGCCGTCTCGTTGGTGAGCGCGTCGATGAGGATGAACGCGCCGGTCGCGCGGTTGCGGGCGTACGCATCCGGGATGATCGGACGCCCGCACTGCACCATGACGTTGCCGATCTCGTTGAGCGCCAGGGACTCCGCAGGGTGCCTGCCGAGCGTCTCCGGATCCAGGCGCGATTTCACCGCGACTGCCCGCACCGGCACAGTCCGGGTCGTGTGCTTCAGGAGATACACCCGGCGCGGATCGAGCGGGCGCTCGCTGAGCCAGACGACGATGCCCTCCAGGCTCGACCGCGGCACTGGCGCGGCGCCGGCATGCGCGATCAAGTCCCCGCGGCTCACGTCCACTTCGTGCGCCAGCCGCAAGACCACCGACATCGGCGCGAACGCCTGCGCGAGCGGACCCTCGAACGAGTCGATGGCCCGGACCGAGGTCTTTGTGCCGGAAGGCAACACCACCACCTCGTCGCCCACGGAAACGGTTCCGGAGGCGATCTGCCCCGCGAGCCCGCGGTAGTCGAGATGCGGCCGCAACACGGTCTGCACGGGGAAGCGGAGCGGCCCCTGCGCGTCTTCGCGGGCCGTCTCGACGGACTCCAGGAATCCGAGCACCGTACCGCCCCGGTGCCACGGCGTGCGCGCGCTCGCTTCGGCGACGTTGTCCCCCAGCCGCGCGCTCACCGGGATGAACGAGAGCTGAGCGAATCCGAGCGGCGCGGCGAACCGCTCCAGCTCGCGCTGGTGCCGCCGGAACACGCCCTCGTCGAATCCCACCAGGTCCATCTTGTTCACCGCGACCGCCAGCCGCCGGATGCCCAGCAGCCCCGCGATGGCCGCATGCCGCCGGGTCTGCGGAAGCACGCCCAGGCGCGCGTCGAGCAGGATGATCGCCGCGTCGGCCGTAGACGCTCCGGTCGCCATGTTTCGCGTGTACTGGGCGTGCCCGGGCGTGTCGGCGACGATGAACTTGCGCCGGTCGGTCTCGAAGTACCGGTAAGCGACGTCGATGGTGATCCCTTGCTCGCGCTCGGCCTTGAGACCGTCGGTGAAGAGCGAGAAGTCGATGGGGTCGCCGTTCCTCGTCGCCCGGCGTACCTGCGCGATCTGGTCGTCGTACAGCCCGCCCGCCTCGTAGAGCAGCCGGCCGAGCAACGTGGACTTGCCGTCGTCCACCGAGCCGATGATCACCAGCCGCACCAGCTCCTTTCCCGTGCGGATCAGGAGCTGCTCCTCGATCTCTCGCACCGCGACGGCCATCAGAAGTACCCCTCGCGCTTCTTGGTCTCCATCGATCCCTCTTCGTCGTGGTCGATCACGCGCCCCTGCCGCTCCGAATGCCGGCTGCGCAGCATCTCGGCGAGCAGGTCGCGCACGGAGACGGCATCCGACTCCATCGCGCCGCTCAGCGGATAGCAGCCCAGGGTGCGGAAGCGCACGCGCCGCGGCCTGACGACCTCTCCGGCCCGCAGCCGGTAGCGGCCGTCGTCCACCACGATCAAGTTCCCCTCGCGTTCCACCACCGGCCGCTCCGCCGCGAAGTAGAGAGGCACCACGGGGATGCGCTCGAGCTGCACGTACTGCCAGACGTCGAGCTCGCTCCAATTGGAGAGCGGGAACACGCGGATGCTCTCGCCTTTGTCGATCCTGCCGTTGTAGAGGTTCCACAGCTCGGGGCGCTGGTTGCGCGGGTCCCATTGGCCATTGCGGTCGCGGAAGGAGAAGACGCGCTCCTTGGCGCGCGACTTCTCCTCGTCGCGGCGGGCACCGCCGAAGGCGGCGTCGAACCCGCCTTGCTCCAACGCCTGCAAGAGCGCCTGCGTCTTGAGCGCGAAGGTGTACTTCTGGCTGGTGTGGTCGAACGGGTTGATCCCCTCGTCGAGCGCGCGCTGGTTCCGGTGGACGATCAACCGCAGCCCGTGCTCCGCGACGAAGCGATCGCGGAAGGCGTACATGTCGCGGAACTTCCAGGTGGTGTCGATGTGGAGCAGAGGGAACGGCAGCGGGGCCGGATGGAACGCCTTGCGCGCCAGGTGGACCATCGCCTGCGAGTCCTTGCCGATGCTGTAGAGCATCACCGGCCGGGCGAACTCGGCGGCCACTTCGCGAATGATGTGGATGCTCTCCGCCTCCAGCCGGCGCAAGTGCGAGATCTCCTGCATCTCGATCGGATGGCTCATCGGGTCGCCGCCTCCCCCGCGGGCCTTCTCTGCCGCCCCAGAACGAAGGAGGCGACGATGAACGCCTCGATGCACACGATGGCGGCGAATCCCGCGTACGCCACGCCCGAGGGGACCAGGTGGAGATCGATCGCCGTGCGGGCGAGGGCGAACCCGACCAGCAGGGCGTCCGTGGCCATGCAGGTGCGCCGGAACGCTTCCGGCGCGATGCTGCGCAAAGCCAGATAGCCGAGCGGAATGCCGATGGCAGCGCTCGGCGCGAGCGTCGCGGCCACGGTCAGCGCCTCGCGCGTGAAAAGACCCAGCGCCAGGTACGCAACCAGCGTGCAGAGCGACTCGGCCAGCCGGAAGATGCTCAGCGCGGAGCGGAACTCGTCCTTGGTGAGCCCCTGGTTGTTGAAGATGAGCGCCAGCGGCGGACCCGAGATCGTCGTCGCGCCGTAGAGCGCGCCCAGCACAATTCCCGCCGGAACCGCCGCGGCGCGCTCGCGGCGGATCGGCCTGCGCACGCCCGCGGATTGTAGGAAAATGAGCGGCAGCAGCACCGCGAAGGTGAGGACCTTGAGGCGTCCCGAGTCGGTGTACGCGAGCAGCAGGCTGCCGGCGATCACGCCCGGGACGACGCCGGCGATCAGCGGCCGCATGCGCGGCCAGACCGCGCGCAGCGATCGGCGGTTGGTCCAGAGCGCGACGCCGTTCATGAACACCTCGACCAGCACCAGCGCCGGGTTGAGCACGCGTCCGGTGTAGACGAGCAGGGCGGCGGGCACGGTGATCGACGAGAACCCGTACCCGAGCGCGCCGGTGACGATCGCGGCGACCAGCGCGACTCCCGCGATTGCGACCTCGCCGGGATTCATCGGCCCCCCGCCTTCGCCGCGTGCAGCCCGCACTCCTTGTGTTCGGGCGATTCCCACCACCAGCGACCGGCGCGGACGTCCTCTCCCGGAGCGATGGCGCGCGTGCAGGGAGCGCAGCCGATCGACGGGTATCCACGCTCGTGCAGCGCGTTGACCGGCAGCGAGCGGTCGCGCGCGTACCGCCACACCTGCGCCTCGGTCCAGCCCGCCAGCGGGTTGAGCTTGAGGATGTCGCCGTGCGCGTGGTCGATCTCGACCACCTCGACGCCGGCGCGCGTGACCGACTGCTCGCGCCGGAGTCCGGTGACCCACGCCTCCTTGCCCCGGAGCGCGCGCGCGAGCGGCTCGAGCTTGCGGATGGCGCAGCACTCCTTGCGCTCCTCCACGCTGCGGCGGAAGGAGAAGAAGCCCTTCTCGTTCTCCAGCGCTTCCACCGCGGCGCGATCGGGGAAGTACGTCTCGATGCGGATGCCATACCGGCGCCGCACCTGCTCCATCACGTCGTACGTCTCCGGCGGCAGCCGGCCGGTATCCAGCGTGAAGACCCCCAGGCGCGGAGCGTGCCGGGAAGCGAGGTCGATGAGCACCACGTCCTCGACGCCGAAGCTCGACGCGATGGCGCCGCCTGACGCGAATTCGGCGTTCGCCCAGGCGAGGATCTCCTCGGCGGATGCATCCGCGAGCGACGGCGGGACGGTGCTTCGGACTGCCATGTGCTCCTCCTGCAACCAGAAACGAAAAAGGCCCGCTCCCTGGGGGGCGGGCCTCGGACGAGTTCGCTGCGAATCGGATCAGCGCTTACGCGCAGTCGAGCGGCTCGTCGCCCCGCCACCGGGACGCACACGCGCAGCAGCAGCAACAAGCCGCGGCGGTGGAGGCGGAGGTGGGGAGACGAAGAGCCATCAAGCCTTGGCAAATATAGGCGGGCGCGCGGGAAGTCAAGCGTTCCCCGATTCGGATGGTGACGCAGGTGTGAAGTTTTCAGTCGGACGGTCTTGCCCCGGGAATAGTTCCGCGTTCCATTCCCTCCATGCCCTGTGAGGTGACGTGAACCCGAGGAACGTCCTTCCCCTTGCCGTCACGTTGTCGCTCTCTTGCGGCGGCTCGGGCTCACCCCGCCCCGCCCCGAGGGAGCTCGAGTTCTCCGGCACGGCCGCCGTCCGCGTCTCCCCCGCGAAGAGCGGCGAATTGCTGCTTCTGTTCGAGACGCTCCAGCCGCAATTGCTCATCACCTCCCCGATCCGCAGCGCCGGTCTGTTGCGCGCCGGGCCCGACATCGTCCAGACCTACGCCGCTCCGGACGGCTTCATCCTGATCGACGCGGTCGCTCATCCCTCCGGCGAAGTGAGCTTGCTGAGCGTCCAGCTCAGGCAGCAGACGGGCGCGGACTACCCGCTTCGCGCGATCGTTTCGCGCATCTCGCCCGACGGCGCGCGCCTCGACCGCGAGCTCTCCCGGCTTCCGCCACCGACTGGCACCGAAGCTCCTCCGGCCTTCATCGCCTCGCTCGACCGGGTGCGCCTGGTCGCCCACGGCGAGGACCTCTACGCGCTCGTCCGCTGGGCCAACAACTCCGTGCAGGCCTACCGGCTCGAGACGCGGGCCCTGGAGCAGAAGTGGGCCACTTTCATCGAGCCCCCGGCGACGCTCCTCATCACTGGCATCATCGGCGGCGGGTTCGACAACTTCCACCAGGGAGACGGCCCGTTCTTCGTCCATGGCGACGTGGATTCCCAGGGAAACCTCTACGTCGCCGTGGTCAGCACGGATGAGCTGCTCACGGCCCATGACGCGTTCTTCGGCGAGAACCTGACCTCGTTCGCTGATCCGGCCAACTTCGACTTCGGAGCGGCAGTCCTCACCCGCATCGCCGCGGACGGCAGCCGGACCTTCGCGCGATTGCTGGGAATGCCCGGCCGCGGCAAGCGGCCTCTCACCCTGCGCGTCGCAGGCGAGTCGGCCATCCTGGCCGGGCGCGTGAAGACCGGCAACCAGCCGGAAAGCTGGGATGCCTGGCTGCTGTCTGTGCGAACAGCGACCGGCGATCTCGCCTGGGAGCGCAACATCGACGTCCAGAGCGGAGACATGTTCTGGGATGTCTCACCCCTGAGCGGCGGCAGGTTCCTTGCCGTCGGCTCCACCAACTACACGCAGAACCCGAGCGGTCTCAGCGTCAGCGATGCGAGGGATCCACTTGCCGTGATCCTCGATTCCCTCGGCAACGTCGAGAAGCGCATCGTCCTCCCCGTGGGACCGGCCGGCAGGGGAAACGAGGCCATGTCCGTCCGCGTCGGCGATCGCGATCAGGTCGCCATCTCCGGTGTCCACAACGCGCCGGGCACACACGCGCCCGTCTTTTCGGATGCCTTCCTCGTGGTGCGCAGCCTGGAGGTCTTCTGAGGGCTAGAGCTGATACCCGAGGAACCCGCCGAACATCGGCTGGATCCGCTGCTGCGTGATCGGGCTCGAGGCCGCGTCGCCCAGCAGGACCTCGGCCCGCACGATGGACTGCACGGACCATCGGTCGTCCAACGGCACGATGGCCAAGAGCATCAGCGCGGCATCGCGCAGACCCGCTCCTGGGGCGTAGGTCGGCAGCGCCTGGCCCTGCGACCCCGCGATTGCGGACTGGTTTCCGTCGACGCCGAAGTAAGCGTTCATGTAGCGCGCGTTTGCCCAGGTCAGGGTCGCCGTGGGAATCAGGATCAGATGGCGCGAGAGCAGGAACGTCCTGGTGACGCCTCCGTCGACCAAGGTTCCGTTCCCGGCTCCCAGCTGCCGGCGCGCGTCCGCAAGGATCGAGATGGGGCCGAGCGTATATCTTCCGAAGACCCGCAGGTTCGCGCCCGCGCCGACGTCGCCCCAGCCTCGCAGCTGGTCGCCGGACGAGGCTGAACGTCCCAGGTCCGGAAGCACCGAGACGCCGAGCTGCAGGCGGCGCGTGGAGATGGCGTTGATCCCCACTCCCGCGACCGGGTTGAGGAAGAACAGGTCGCGGTAGCGGATGTCCAGATAGGGCAGCGGCAGCACCCGGGTGGAGGACGCGCCGGGATACGCCGGGACCGCGAGCGCCCCGGCCCCCACCGTCACGGACCAGTCGGGAATCACGGGTGCTTGGGGCGCCGCCACCGCAGTCGCTTCAGGGGAGCCTTCGGCGGTGGCCGCGAGGGGCACGGCGCAGAGCAGGGGAGCGAGAACGAGGAATCGTTTGCTCATGTGCGCCCCTTGACGTTGGAGTGAGGCCTCTATTCCAAGGGCGGCGCAATGGCCAGCGGAATTCCGCGCTCCGGCCCGCGGCGCCCCGAAGGCAAACGGATTTCCGGGAGTTGGACTCTTGGGGTGGATCCGACCGGCACCGGCGCGCCGGCTAGGGCCCCGCCGCGGCCGCGTCCACCCACGCCGTCAGGCACGCCACCTCGTCCGGCGAGAGCGGAGGCGCTCCGAGCGGCATCTGGAACTGAAAGGGGGGCGTGTCGGACACCTTGAGCAGCATCACGCTCTGCGCGGGATTGGGCTTGTCGATCAGCAGGCCGGGTCCGCCGTGCGCCGCCTTGCCGACCAGACGGCCCGGCAGCCCGGGCGATTCCAGGTCGAGATTCCCCTGCTGGCTCTGCGCGGAATGGCAGGCGCCGGTGCTGCAGCTCAAGGGGAACATCACGATCACCGGATCGCAGCCGCCGTCGGGCGTGACGTTCACCTGGCCCGCGTCCAGCGAGGCGAGGTTCTCGAATCGCCCGGGATTGTCGAGCGACCCGGCGCAGCCCCAGAGCGCGACACACGCCGCGCTAGAGGCGATAGCTGCACGCCAGATCGATGGCGAACATCTCATCGAGAGCGCCTCCAGCGACATAGGGATCGTAGGGCTCGGGGTGCAGCGAATAGAAGAATCGCTGGTACCGCCCGGTGAGGGACAGTTCGAACTTCTTGATGTCCATGGTCGCGCGCACCGAGCCTTCGAAGCCGCCCTTGCTCGCGCGCGGGAAGTACGCGGAGAGGAAGTCCTGTCGGACGACCAGGAGATACGCCGCGCCGAGGCCGAGCGAGACAGGGCCCATCCACAGCCGGCCTTCCAGCCCCGGCCGCCAGTACTGGATGGTGCCCGCCGGAAGGAGGTAGCCGGGAAGCCGCGCCTCGCTGAAGTCCTGGCGCAGGGTCCCATAGCCCATGGTGATCGCGCCGCGCTCGCGCTTTCCGTCCATCATGCGCCAGCGCAGGCCCAGCTCCCAGGCGATCTCCTGCGTGCTGAACGCCAGCGTGCTGTCCGCGGTCAGCGTGCTCGAGCTGAGCGATCGCTTGTACCAGCCGTAGGCGCCGACGTCGTCCAGGACCGGCAGGCGGCCGGTGGAGGGAAAGGCCTCGACCGAGAGCCCCCAGACGGTGAGCACGCCGCTCTGCCACCCGACGAGCGTCGGCGTGATCTTGTCCTTGAAGAAGAGCCGCCGCATCGACGTGCCGACCGTGACCGAGCCCTCCACCGAGGGGACCGCGGCGATCAGCAGGCAGAGGAGAGCCGTCATGCGGGCACCTTCACCACCACGTTGGTGCCGTCGAAGGTCACTTGCAGGGCGGTCAGCGGTCTCTCGGCGGGGCCCAGCTTCACGGCCCCGCTCAGATCGAAGAGCGACCCGTGGCAAGGACAGATGAACAGGCTCGACGCCCCGCTCACCGCGCAGCCCAGGTGCGGACAGCGCGCGTCGAAGGCCAGCATCTGCGTTGCGCTCGATCGCAGCACGACCAGCGGATATGGCACACCCGCCGCGTGTCCCGTCACGCTTCCGCCCACGCGCATCAGCGCGGGAAGCTGCTCCACCGCGAAGCTCACCCCGCCGTCCACGGCGGCCGGGAACACGCCGGCGGTTCCGGTCAGGTCCACGATCAGCATCAGCCCGTCAGGGCTCAGCTTGGCGGGATAGGTGTCGAGGTCCACGACCGCGGGCGGGTGGGTGACCGTGCCGTCCACCGCGAATCGCGAGAGATGGCAGGGGCAGACCACCGAGTTCTCGCCGTCGACCCACGCCATCTCGCACCCGGAATGCGGACAGTACGCGCCGTACGCGCGCAGCCCCTCCGAGCTGGTGTTCGCCACCAGCACCGACACGCGGCGGCCGAGGAAGTCGACGGCGTTCGCGTGCAACAGGACGCTGCCTCCCGACTGGCCCAGCTCGGGCATCCGCGCCATCGGCACCGAGAGCAGGTTCTTGTTCGGCGTTCCCGCCTCGATCGCCACCGGCTCGTCGACGAACTTTCCGCACCCGGCGGCGAGCGCGCAGGCGGCGCCGCAGCGAAGCAAGGTGCGGCGACCGAGACCGTCCGCCATCCGCGAAGCCTACCCGGCGAGCGCACCCGCGACGATTTTCCCGCCACGGATGTTGAGGTCGAGGACCTCGCTGCTCACGCCACAGGCAACGCCCAATGTCTTACCCATGGCCGAGAGCGTTTCGGAGAAGGGAACGTCCCCGCTCCCGCCCCCGACTGCGGCGCCGGTGACCGAATTGATCGACGTCGCGCGGTAGTCGCCGCCGCCCGGCTCGACGCCGCCGACCACGCCGCCCTTGAAGGGCTTTCCGATCAGCACGGCGACGTGGTGGTCGCCATGGTGCGTGCGGCCGCCGCCGTTGCCCTTGGCGGCGCTCAGCGTGCGGCCAAAGACGTTGAGGGTGGCGAAGGTCACCTTGTCCTGCAGGCCATTGGCGTTGAGCTGGTTCCAGAGGTTGGCGATGGTCCCCACGCTCGCCACCGTCTCGGTGGTCTCCCGGGTCAGCGCGTTGTCGGTGTGGTTGTCGCCGCCGAAGGGTAGGTGGATGCTCACCACCGGGCTGACGTTCATGCGGAAGAGGATCAGCGCCGCGGAGAGCTGCGAAGCGGCGCTGTTGTCCTTGATGGCGGCGAGCGAGCTCAGCAGGCTCTCGGAGATGCTGCGCGCCTGCTGCTGCGAGAGCGCGTAGCGGTCGATGAACCCGCGCTGCGCCGAGTTGCCGTTCTGCCGGTACCAGTCGTTGAGCCGGTCGAGGTCCGCATCGCGGATCTGCTGGATCTGCCCCAGGGGCCCGGTCGGCGACGAGAGCAGCGAGGCCAGCGCGGACGGAGAGAGGGTGGGCTGCGGCCGCCCGCCCACGGTCAGCCCCTCGCCGGCGCTGCGCGGGCCGAGGGCCAGCGGCTGCGACTGCACCGTGCCCAGGCAGCTGGCGAGCTGGCCGGAGAGCAGCGAGACCAGCATCTCGTGGTGCGAGACGAAGCCCTGCAGCGACATCACGTTGGCGAGGTCCGGATGCACCACCGTATAGGTGCCGTGATGGAAGAAGCAGGCGCGATCGAGCATCGCCTGCGGGAGCTGTGCCCACGGCGTGGCCGCGGTCCAGGTCTGGCCGGAGAGCGTGAGCTGCGCCGGAGCCATGGTCACCGCGGGCGGATGGGCGATGTCCGGGATCAGGTACATCCCGGGGACGTTGGCGTTGAGCGGATCGCCGGAGTCCGACGAGCTGAGCAGGATGTACTGCGCGCCGGGGTTCGAGCAGCCCGGGACGGTCTGCGCGGACGCGTTGCGCGGGTTGGCCAGCACCGCCAGCGGAACGCCGGTAGCGAGCGAGCGCAGGCCGAGCCAGCCGGCCCCGAAGAGCGTGTCGAGCAGCAGCTTGCGGCGTGAGAAGTGCATGGTCACTGGCCCATCCCCACCACCGACGGCGAGATGCAGGCGAGCACGAAGGTGGATTTGAGCGCGTCGGTGGCCGACACGCCCGCCGTGCGCGCGGACTGGAAGTGCTCGTTCAGGATCTGCAGCGGCGTCGCGTCCCGGCCGGACCCGACGCCCATCAGCGTGTGCACGAAGTCGGCGATGGCGGCGTCGGGCGTGGAGCTGGACCAGCGCGCACCGGCATCGATCAGCTTTCCGGCCAGGGCCGCGCAGATGTTCTCCATGCCGGTGCGGAAGAAGAGGTTCGGATCGTTGGCGAGCACCGAGTCCTCCGCGCCGCGGCTGTAGGAGTCGGAGGGCAGCACGCGGGCGATGAACTGCACGCCCTTGAGGTCCTGGGGCACCACCGTGTTCACGTCGAGCCCGCAGATATCCGGGATGCCGAGCCGGATGGAGAGCGCTCCGCACAGGTGGTCGCGGCGCGCGACCGGGAACACCTCGCCGTTGTTCGAGACGGTGCGGGTCGGCTGGAGGTAGGTGACGAGCGGCGAGGAGAAGAGCGTCACCTCCAGCGTCTTCCAGTCGTAGAGGCTGTTGGCGAACATGGTGGCGACGCGCTGGAACTCGCCGTCGGTCTCGTCGCAGCGGGCGGAGTTCGCCCAGGTGCAGAGCTTCTGCACCCAGGCGGTGGCGAAGTCCGGATGGGAGGCGAGCTGGTTCGCCAGATCGAAGATGTTCTTGCCCGACACCGACACGCCGCGGAAGCCGAACGAGCCGGTGAGCGAGATCTCGTCATTGTCGGTCTGCGGATGGAAGTAGTAGCTGTACGTCTGCCGGAAGAACTGCCGCATCGGGTCGAGCGACTGGTGGCAGGCGTAGCAGGCGGTGCCCTGCGGCGCGTGGTCCAGGTCCACCGCGGCGGTCGAAGGCGGAAGCGTGGCGTTCTGCGGGCTGATCGCGTGACCGAGCGCCACGATCAGCGTCTGGTTGGCGGTGACGCGCGCCTGGTTGCTGTTGTTGGTGTTCCACTCCGCCAGAAAGGACGGCGTGGTGAAGAAGCCCACGCGCGGCGTGCGCAGGAGGAGGTTGCCGCCGGTGCGGAAGTTCACCAGGTCGAGGACGCTGCTCACGCCCTGGTCCGGGGCGGCCTGGACGATCTCGATCATGTTCCAGGTCTGGCTGTCGGAGGCGGTGAGCGGCTGATACGCAGCGGGGAACGCCGGCGGCTGGCAGCCGTGGCCCTTGCCGTCGGCGGTCGGCACCGAGAACGAATCCGGCTTGCCCTGCAGCGTCACGTAGAGCGCCGCGCTCACCGAGGACTGCCCGTCGCGGCCGTCGTAGACGATGGGGTCTTGCGGGCACTGCCCGTCGTACGCGGCGCCCGCGAGCTGCGGAGCATAGAAGATCATGTAGTGCGGGCTCTTCCGATCGAAGGTCTCGCTGAGCGGAATCACGCCCTGCTTGGCGGTCAGCGTGAAGCTGAACCCGGGGTTTGCGCGGGCGAACAGGTCGATGCTGCCGCCGCCGTCGCTCATCTGGATGCCGTCCAGATAGGCGTAGAGCAGCATCAGCCGCGGCGTCATCATGTACCGCCTGGTGGTCAGTGTGGCGGTGAAGGGCTGGCCTTCGCCCACGAGTTGGAGTGCGGTGCGCGCGAAGCTCTCGCGCAGGTTGGCGAGCAGCTTCGCGTCGAGCACGCCCTGGGCATCGCCGAGCTGGTCGTTGAAGTCGGCGGAGACGGCCTGGCTCTGCTGGAAGGCGTTGGAGAAGAAGCCCATCATCTTGGCCGTGTGCTGGGGAGTGGCGATCCAGCCCTGCACCAGGCCGCGCAAGGTTTTCTGGTCGGCCTGGACGGCGGCGATCTCGGCGTCGGTCGGCGGCAGCCCGGTGAGCAGGCCTTTCACCTTCGCCAGCGAAGCGGCGACGGCGACCGGCTCGATCTGTCCCTCGGTGACCGGCCCTGGCAGCGACACGTCCAGCTTGCCCGTGCAGGTGAGCAAGCTGGCCGCGGCGAGCACGGCAACGAAGGACCGCATCGGCTTGTGCGACCGGCCGCTCATGCTCCCTCCGGAAAATTGCGGAATCCGGAGAGGCTAACCAATCGGGGATCGGGCAGCTACGGCGGTGGGCCGGGTGAAAGTGACCAGCCCGTCGCCGCAGTGGGGGAAGGTGGGCGCTCGAGATCCGCGGTGGGTGGAGCGCGGTCTGCGAAAGTTTCGGAAGCGCCGTGGGGATGCGAGAAGGATCGAGGAGGTTCCAATGCACTTGCTCGGCATTCTCCTGATCGCTGCGGCGGCGTCCTCGTCCGATTATCCGACCACCAAAGGCACCGCGGGCGCGTCGTTCAACGTTTCCGGCAACCTCGATCCTACCATCGGCGCGACGTACTTCCTCTTCAACGACGTCGCCGTCCGCCTCGACTTCGGGCTCGACGCGCCGATCACTCCGGGCGGGGCGGGGCAGAACACGCTCTTCAGCCTGGGCGGCGCAATGCGCTTCTACCCGTGGAAGCGGCACTCGGTGGGCGTCTTCCTCCAGCCCGCCGTCACGCTCGGACGGGAGAATTCGCCGGCGGTCGCGGCGGAGGCCGCATTCTTCTTCCAGTTCGGAGCCGGGGTGGGCGTCGAGTATTTCTTCGCCACCCACTTCTCCCTCGGCGCCGTGCTGCAGCTGATGCTCAAGTTCGCGAACCTGGCCGGGCCGGCCGGCTTTTCGGTGTTCACGACCCTCAGCACCGCGACGTCAGGGCTGTCGGCGAACATCTACTTCTGAGGCGTCCCAAAAGCACACCGAGACGAACAGGTCTGCGTCGACGTCGACGTGGTCGTGAGCGTGGACGGCGACGGCGACGGCGACGTGGCCGTGGGTGGATCAGATCACCAACACAATCGCGTGAGCATCCCGACGATACGTTCGAGGAGGTCGTCGCCGCGCTGCTTTGTCGTGGCATCGACAGCCTTCAGCAGGAACAACGCGTCCAGCACAGCCGCGCACTCCATCGCAGACCCGCGAGCGATGGCGTAGGTACGTGCGGCATCTGCCTGCCCGGTACGAGCATGGGGATTCAGGTAGCAGCTGCATCTGACATGCCGAGCAGTCGTCCACGGCCACGTCGCCGTCGCCGTCGCCGTCGCCGTCGCCGTCCACGATCACGACAACGGAGGACGACAGCGTCAACGTCTGTCGCTTGACTGACTGGCATTGGGGCTAATCTAAGGCCTCGGGGCGCGGCCGCGCGGGACCTTCCGCCGTGGCCGCGGAGACGCGCCCGCCTTCTCACGCGCACTCAGCGCCAGCTCCCGGTAGCGGGGCAGGTGCGGCTGGAGCAGCGCGCGCTGCATCGCCTTCTCGTCCGCGTCCTTGGGGACGTGGACGGGCTTGCCCGTGTTCGGGTGGTAGCCCGAGTAGTACATGTCGGTCGCCAGCGTCATCGGAGT